>DATCXH010000369.1:0-5146 GCA_036565925.1 Vicinamibacterales bacterium | reverse complement strand
TGATCGCCGTCTTCCCGTTGCCGAGCACGTCGTAGCTGGCGTTGACCCGCGGGTTGACGTCCTTCCAGTTCGGCACGTTCTTGATTTCCGCAGCGTTGACGCTTCGATTCGGCAGCCACGGGCCGGGCCCGTAGTGATACGCGTCAACCGACTCGTTCTGGAAATCCAGCCGCACGCCCCCGCTCAACGTCAGCCGTCTCATCGCCCACGAATCCTGCGCGTAGATCCCGAGGTTGTAATTCAGACGGTCGACCCAGCCGGCGAGCGGCGACGTGATCGTCGCGAGCAGCGGCGACCCGTTGAGCGAGACGATGTAGTAGTCGGCCTGGGCGTGATTGCTGTCACGCCGCTCAAAGTGACCGCGCTGCATCTGCGCGCCGACCTTGAAATTGTGACTGCCCGTGACGTAACTCATCGAGCCTTTGAATGTCTGCGACGGCAGACGGTCGTCGTAATCGTTGAACCATGACGCGCGATGCGCGAAGTTGAACGGCACGTCGGTGCCACCAAGCTCGAAGATCGGAACGCCGGCGATATTGCCAAGCGGCTGCACGATCGTGTCAGGGCTCTCCCCCGGCGCGAATCCTGCTTCGACGAGTACGCGATTCGTGGCGGTGTACGTCCACGTGATCGTGCTCAACTGCGTCGGCCACTTGACCAGTTGTGCCGCTTCCGGCGACATGAACAGGATCTGCTGCAACCAGTGCTCATCGTCTTTGCGCTGATACGCGTACCAACCCGAAATCTTCTGCTTCACCGTGGGCGCCCAGGTCAGGCGGATGTTGTTGTCGGCCGTCCACGTGCCGGCGAACGCCTGCCGCGACAGATCGGGCGTGCGAATGAACGCCGCCGGATCGACGGGGAAGTACTGGCCGGCCATGTAGTACTCGTTCGTGAAGTACCGTGACGTGTAATAGAACCAGAGCCGATCGCGTTTGATGGGGCCGCCGATGGCGCCGTTGATGTCGTACAGCTTTTTCAACGAGTCGGTGTCGGACGCGCCTCGCGCCCGAAGTCGATCGTTCACGTTGCTGCCCTGGAGAGACGGCGCGGAGCCGTTGGCGAGCAACGAACCATGAAACTGGTTGCCGCCCGACTTCGGGACCGCGTTCATGATCACGCCGTTGGTGCCCGACTCGGGTGTCTGTCCCGAGAACGAGATGTTGACCTCGTCGTAGATCAGCGCCGAGAGGCTCATGTTGGTCAGGTTCGAGCTCAGATACATGTTGCCGATGCGCATCCCGTCGATCATCGACACACCGTCACCGGGGATTCCGCCGTGCACCGATACCTGTGTGCCGGTCTGATCACCCTGGAGACCGCCGACGTCGCGATTGCCGAAAAACGCGGAATTGATCGCCGGCACGAGCTGGGCGATGTTCACCCACGATCCGCCTGACGGAAGCTCCTTGAATGTCCGCGCGTCGGCGACGGTGGTCTGCGCAGCCGACTGCAGATCGACCACCGGCGTCTCGCCGCTCACGGTAATCGTTTCTTTCAAATCACCGACGCGCAGATCGGCATCGATGTTGGTGGTGATGTTGATCGAGACATTCACGCCTTCGCGCCTGACGGTACTGAATCCCGTCAGCGTGAACGTCATCGCATATGTGCCGGGCGGCAGGTTGACGATCCGATACTGACCGGCGCCGTCGGTGACAGCTGTTCGGGTTTTTTCAATGAGCGCCGGGCTCGACGCTTCGACAGTGACGCCGGGCAGGACCGCGCCCGATGCGTCGCTCACGGTACCCGCGATGGTGCCGAGCACTTGTGCCGCGCTGACGCATGGCAGGCTCAGGAGACCGAGGGCCAGCAGCAGGACTGGGACGCACTGCCGCAGAACGTTCCGCATTGATGTCCGCATCAGTCCCTCCGGGGAACCCAAGAAGGTTTTTCGCTATGCGAATCGGTTTTCCCTATACGGACCGACGTATACGCCTCGAACCAGAGGGTGTCAAGGCGAGCTGGAGTGCGGCTACTCGAAGCGGATGACCGCTGTCATGACAGTTCGATCGGCCACGTCCTGTACAGCCTGACGACGGTCGGCAAAGCGGTAGGTTTTGATGATCATCGAGTTCGCGTCGAGGCGGCCTTCTCGATCAGCTTCACAACCGTGGAAGGTCGCACCGGAGGTTGCGGAGGTAACGAATCAACACGGAGCATCGGAGAAACGGACAAACAGGGAGATTTCTTTTTCAAGAAGTGCTCCGTGAGGCTCCGTTGCTCCGCTTCTCCGTGTTGATCCGTTATCTCCGCCAACTCCGTTGACTGCATGCGGATCGCGAAAGAAGTTTCTCATTTCGCACGCTGGAACGTACGGCTATAATCCCGCCTTCGCATGGCGAAAAACTCAAAGGCTGAATTCGTCGCCTCGCTCGAGCGCGGGTTGCGAGTCCTGCAGACGTTTTCCCGCGAGCATCCGCAGTTGACCTTGAGCGAAGTCGCCACGCTCACCGAGTTGACGCCAGCCACGGCGCGCCGCTCGCTGCATACGCTCGAGTCGCTCGGCTACATCGGCCGCAGCGGCCGGCGGTTCCTGCTGCGGCCCAAGGTGTTGGCAATCGGCACGGGGTATCTCAGCGCCATCAATGCGGAAGTCGTCCTGCAGCCCTTTCTCCAGGACGTCGTCAATGAACTGGGCGGAAGCTCTTCGGTCACCGTTCTCGACGACGTGGACATCGTTTACATTGCGCATGCGTCGCTGAATCGCGCCATCCGCCTGACCGCCGGCGCCGGTTCGCGCTATCCCGTCTATCCGACTTCGATGGGCCGCGTGCTCCTCGCCTTTCAGCCAACCTCGGCGATCGACGCGTACTTCGAGCGCGCCTCGCTTCGGAAGCTGACCGAGCACACGGAAACGAACCCCGCGATGCTGCGCCGAATTCTGAAGGACGTTCGCGTCAAAGGTTATGCGGCGATCCAGGATGAGCTCGATTACGGCATCGTGTCGGTATCGTTGCCGATCTTTGGTCCGCATGGCCGCGTCGTCGCTGCGGCGAACTGCTCCGACGTCACCAATCGGCTCGATCGCGACACGATGATCAAGAAGCGGTTACCCGTATTGCGTCAAGCTGTGCGCCGCATCGAAGGGATGCTGACACAGCATCCTGAGTTGGTGAACTCAGTGGAGTCGGTCGCGTCCGACTACGCGCGCACACACGGCGTTGCGCGCGTCGGGCAGCCGCTCCCGCAGCGCGCGGAACGGCGAAGGGCTTGATTGGTCATCTCACGAATGCGCTTCGCCCAGTGATCCCCTTCCCTTCGGTCACAGTCAGGATCTGATCCGCCGCCACGTCGCGGATCGTCTCGACATCACCCGTGGGCCAGCGAATGTCGATCTTCTCGATCCGCGGGACATCCCCGAGTCCGAAATGCACACGCAAATCGTTCTGCCCCAGATAACTCGATCCTGACTTCACCTCGCGCATCCGGGTGCGTCCTTGCGTCGTGACCGCAACGCGCGCGCCGATGCCGTTGCGGTTGCTGCGCACGCCGACGAGGCGCATCTCGAGCGCGTGTGTGTCGCGATTGCCGTTGCGAAGCACCTCGAGCGGGCCACCGTTGTTCGTTATGACAAGGTCGACATCGCCGTCATTGTCGATGTCCCCGGCAATTAGCGTGCGTCCAACGCTCTGCACCGAAAAGCCGGGACCTGCTTGCTTACTTACTTCGGCGAACCGCCGACCATTGGTGTTCTGAAACAAGAGCCGACGCTGGGCGTGTGACGAACCCGGTCGGAACACCGCCGTGTTATCGATGACGTGGCCGTTGACGATCGAGAGGTCGAGCGTGCCGTTGTTGTCGGCATCGAAGAAGGCAACGCCGAATCCGACGAACGGCAGCGTCGGTGATGCGATACCCGCCTCGACCGATGCATCAGAAAACGAGCCTTTCCCATCGTTGCGAAACAGGCTGTGCGTCTCGAACTCATGGTTGGTCACCACGAGATCGAGTCGACCGTCGCCGTTGTAGTCGGCGAACTCGGTCCCCATACCCGCGCGCGGTTTGCCGTCGCGGCCAACAGACACACCCGCCGCGAGCGCGACTTCACTGAAGCGTCCCTTGTCTTCGTTGTGAAACAGGAAGTTCGGCACCGCGTCATTGGCGACAAACACGTCGGGCAGCCCGTCATCGTCGTAATCGCCGACGGCGACGCCGAGCCCGTTGCCGATCGACTTGGAGATTCCGGCCTCGGCGCTGATATCGGTGAAGACGCCCTTGCCGTCGTTGCGATACAGCACGCTGGCGAGGCCCGTGTAATTGAGCGGGTGGCAATAGACGCGGATGCGACGCTGCGGGTCGCCGCAGAACGGGTTCTTGCTCGGCGGCGCATCGAGATAGTTGGTAATGAACAGATCGAGATCGCCGTCGCGATCGATGTCCAGGAACGCGCAGCTCGTGCTCCATCCGTCGAGTCCGACCCGTGCAGTGCGCGTGATGTCGGTGAACGCGCCATTGCCGGCGTTCCGATACAGCGTATTCGGTCCGTAGTTGGTGATGTAAAGATCGGTGCGGCCGTCGCCATCGATGTCGCCGGCGCATGCGCCCATCCCGTATTCGCGATGGACGATGCCGGACGCCGCGGTCACGTCCTTGAAGATCCCGTTGCCCTCGTTGTGAAAAAGCCGATGGGCCGCTCTCGTCTCCGGCTTCGGCGCGCCAGGCTTGCCCTGCCCGCCTGCGATCGAGCCACCGTCGACGACGAAGAGATCGATCCAGCCGTCGTTGTCGTAATCGAGAAACGCTGCACCCGACCCCATCGTCTCGACGAGATACTTGTCAGCGCTGGCGCCGTTGACATGAGAGAAGGTAACGCCAACCGCCTTCGCCACGTTCTCGAACGTCACGTTCGATTGCGCGCGCAGCGAAACAGTCGCCAGCAGGATCGCCGCACTGAGAACCCATCGCCTCATTTGGTCTTCAGCACGTCGTCGATCTTCTGTTGGTTGTCGCGGAATTGACGGCGCTGCTCCTCCATGGCCCTGGCCTGTGCGATTTCGTAAGCGCGGAGTTCCTGCTGCGACTCCTCGGTGCGGCCGAGGCGAAGCAGCGCCCGGCTGAGCGCGTAACGCGCTTCGAGCAATCCCTGGTCAAGCGTCACGGCGCGTCGCAACATCACGACCGCCTGTTCGTCGCGGCCGGCTGC
>DATCXH010000604.1:0-2155 GCA_036565925.1 Vicinamibacterales bacterium | reverse complement strand
GTGGTTAGCTCCATCCCACGCGTGGCGCGGAGCGTTTCTCTGAGGAGCTATCCCTCCCGCAACGCCGCACTCGGATCCACCCGCGACGCCCTTCTCGCCGGGAAATGCCCCGCCGCCGCCGCAACCCCGACGAGCAGCACTAACGCCGTCCCGAAACTCGCCGGATCCGCCCACGCGACTCCGAACAACATCCCACTCAGCGACGGCACCACCACCCCTGCCACTGCCACGCCGAGAACGATCCCGGCAGTCGCGAGCACGAGCGTCCCACGCATGATGCTCGCCCGCACCTCCCCCGCCGACGCGCCGAGCGCGAGGCGAATGCCGATCTCCTGCGTCCGCTGACTCACGCTGTACGAGATGAGCGCGTAGATCCCCAGCGCCGCCAGCACGAGCGCGAACGCGGCGAAGCCGCCGAGCAACATCACCACGAACCGCCTCGGCGACGCGACTTGGTCGATGAACTGCTGCAGCGGACGCCATTGATTCTTCGCCGCCTCCGGCGCGATCGGGGCGAGCGCGGTGCGCATCGTTTCCGCGAGCTGCGCGTCGGGAAGATTGGTCCGGACCACGAGATTGACCATCGAGTAGTCGTTGAACTGGCGCATCGGATAGTACAGCTCATTCGTGAACGCGCCTTCGAGCGCGTTGTGGCGCACGTCGCTCACGACACCGATCACGCGCAACCCGCCTCGGAGCGTTTGGCCGACGGCGTTGCGGTCGGGCCAGAGGGTGTGCGCCAGCCTCTCGTTCACGATGACGACTTTCTCTGCGCCAGGTACATCGCCGGCGGTGAAGTCACGCCCCGCGCGCAGCGCGATGCCCATCGTGCGGAAGTAGCCGTCGCTCACGACGCGAATGAACGCCTCGGGAGCCTGACCGCGCTGATAGACCTGCCCCTCACCGGCGACGCTCCAGCTCCGATCGCCGCCGAAGGGCAGAAGGTCGCCGAGTGCGGCTTGGGTGACGCCGGGGACCGCGCGCACGCGTCGCAGGACGTCGTCGTAGTGCGCGGTTGCCGTCGCGGGATCGGGGAAGCGCTTCCCGGGGTCGACGCGAAGCGCCGATGCGTGCTCCGGATGATAGCCCAGCTCGACGTCGAGCGCGTGTAAGAAACTTCTAACGAGCAATCCCGACGCGACGAGGAGCACGCACGCCGCCGCGATCTCTGTGACGACGAGGATCGACCGCACGCGCGCATGTCCGCCACCGCGCGTCGAGCCGCGAGGGCCGTCCTTGAGCGCGTCGTTCACGTTGGCCGGCGCGTGCAGTGCCGGCAGCACGCCGACGAGCACGCCCGTCACGATCGACACGAGCGCGGCGACGCCGAGCACGGTGACGTCGACGTGGACGCGCGAGAGCAGCGGAATGTCGAACGCGCTCAGATGCGAGACGAAGCGCGTGCCGATCGTCGCGAGCACGATGCCGATCATCGCACCGCCGCCTGCGAGAAGGAGGCTCTCGGTGAGCGTCTGCCGAATGATCCGACCGCGCCCGGCGCCGAGTGCGAGGCGCACCGCGAACTCGCGCCGGCGCGACGACATGCGCGCGAACTGGAGACTCGCGAGATTCGCGATCACGATCAGCATCACCGCGGCGACGGCGCCCGCGAGGACGAGCAGCGCAGGACGGAAGTGACCGTTCACTCGTTCGTCGAGCGGCATGACCTTCGGGCGAATCGTGTTGCGCCGCGGGTAGAATTCGTCGGTGAGCTCTTTGCCAATCTTCACCAGCTCGGTGCGCGCCACTTCAATCGGCACGTTCGGCTTCAGCCGTCCGACGACTGCCAGTGTGTTGCCGTTGCGATTGTTCTCTTCGGTGAGCGGATAGGGTGTGAACAGATCGACGTTCGTGCCGGGCGCGAAGACCGACGCGAAGTCGAACGAGGCGGGAAGGATGCCGATGACGGTGACGGGTGCGTCGTTGATCGTCAGCGTTCGGCCAACGATCGTTGGATCGGACGCGAAGCGCTGGCGCCACATCGTCTCCGTCAGCAGCGCGGTCTTGCCGGCACCACCACGGCATTCGTCGTCGGTGAACGAGCGGCCGACGACCGGCTTCACGCCGAGGAATGGAAAGAAGTTGCAGGTGACCGGGATGCTCGTGAGGCGCTGCGTGTCGCCATTGTTCAGGAGCACGGCGTTACCAGAACTAT
>DATCXH010000289.1:0-3135 GCA_036565925.1 Vicinamibacterales bacterium | reverse complement strand
CGGCCGTTCGACGTGGCGGAGGCGCGCCAACGTGCCGTCGAGACTGTCCCCAAACCAATTGATCGCAAGCGCACCAACGACGACGAAGAGCCAGTTGGTGTCCCATCGGGCGAGCCAGAAGCCGACTCCGGCGAGCGCCATCGCCGCCAGCGCAAGCATCGTCAGATGGTCAGAATGTATCGACGGCGGTAAATGGCTGGCGATCCTGATCAGTAACCGCTTTTCGGCGGCGGCCAGCACGCTGCGATGTTCACGCACGTGTTCAGACATGGAACTGTCTCCCTTGCCGGGTAAGGTGCAGAACCAGCGGTGATCGGCTCACAGCTTCAATAACCACCAACGACGGACCACCAACCACGAACTAACATCACTTTTGTGCACGAGACCGGTCTTGTCCTCACCCTGGCCAGCGGCTTCGTCGCGGCCCTCATCTTCGGCTATGTGACGCAGCGTATTGGGCTATCGCCGATCGTTGGCTACTTGCTCGCCGGCCTTATCGTCGGCCCCAATACGCCGGGTCTCGTCGCCGATCCGAAAATCGCTGAGCAGTTCGCAGAGATCGGCGTCATCCTGCTGATGTTTGGTGTCGGCCTGCAGTTCCATATCGACGAACTGCTCGCCGTTCGTCGCGTCGCGATCCCGGGCGCGATCGCACAAAGCGCGGCCGCGACTGCGCTCGGGGCTGTGGCGGCTTACCTCCTCGGATGGTCGTGGCCAGCGGCCATCGTGTTCGGTCTCACACTGTCGGTGGCCAGCACCGTCGTGCTGATTCGGGTGTTGTCCGATCATCGGCAGCTCCACACACCAGCCGGGCATATTGCGGTCGGCTGGCTTGTTGTCGAAGACGTGTTCACCGTCGTCGTGCTCGTCCTGCTTCCCGCATTGAAAGAAGGCACCTCGGGGGCAGCGCTGGCGGCATCACTGGGAGTCACGCTTCTCAAAGTGGCCGGCCTGATTGCCGTGGCTGCAGTAATCGGGCGGCGCGTGATTCCTGTGGTGTTGGACCGTGTGGCTGCGACCAGGTCGAGAGAGCTCTTCACGCTGACCGTGCTCGCCGTGGCACTGGGACTTGCCGTAGGTTCGGCGGCCGTCTTCGGCGTCTCGATGGCGCTCGGTGCGTTTCTCGCCGGCTTGATCGTCGGCACATCTGATTACAGCCTGCGCGCAGCGACCGACGCCTTGCCGATGCGCGACGCGTTCGCGGTGTTGTTCTTCGTGTCGGTCGGGATGCTGCTGCGTCCGGGTAGCGTGGTTGATAGTCCGGCGTTCGCGTTCGCGGCGCTCGGCATCGTGATCCTGGGAAAGCCGCTCACTGCGGCGCTCGTGACCTGGCTGATGAACTATCCACTGCGGACGACGCTCACGGTGGCCGTCGCTCTGTCGCAGATTGGTGAGTTCTCATTCATTCTGGTTTCGCTTGGCCGCGACCTCGCCATCGTTCCCGCCGCGGCGATGGACGTCGTTGTCCTCGTCGCCATCATCTCCATCACGCTCAACCCACTCGCGTTCTCCACGATCGATCGCGTGGACCGCTGGGTGGCAAACAAGCGAGCGGAGGTCGCCATCAGTGCCGGCACTGACGAGGAGATGATGAACGTCGGTGCCTCGTCTTCACTCGATCCGGATGGCCGCGCGATTGTGATTGGATACGGTCCGACCGGGCGTACGGTCACGCGGCTCCTGCGTGAGAATGGCATTGCGCCAACCATCGTGGACTTGAACATCGACCATGTGCGCGCGCTGCGCGCCGAGGGACTCTCGGCGGTGCATGGCGACGCGCGGTATCCCGATACGCTGGTCAGCGCCGGTCTGCCGCATGCCGGAACGCTGATCGTGAGCGGCGCCGACACCGGCTCGCCCGACGTCATCAAAGGCGCGCGACAGATCAATCCCAACGTCCACATCTTCGTGCGCGGCAATTACCTGCGTGATGTGCCGCAACTGCGAAGCGCAGGGGCTGAGGAAGTGTTCGCGGGCGAGGGGGAGGTGGCGATGGCGATGACCGAGGCCGTGCTGCGGCGTCTCGGAGCGACGCCGGATCAGATCGACCGCGAGCGCGACCGCGTGCGGAATGAACTCTTTACGACGTAGAGGCGGGTCTTTGGACCCGCCTGACAATTCTTCAACGCCTCACGCACGCTGAGCGGGCTCAATCGATCCGCGTTCGCCTTCACGTAGCGGCGCACTTCCTTTGGATCGGTCCACGCATACTGTCGTAGCGCCCAGCCGATGGCTTTGCGTATGAAGAAGTCTTTAAGGGAGAGATTGGGCTCGATGCAGTCGTAGAGCAACTGCAGATCGGTGTCGCGCTTGAACCCGAGCTGACACAGGATCGCGCTGCGCCGTTTCCACATGTCGGTGTCGCGCGCCCAGCGTCGCATGAGTGGCGTCATTTGTCGTGGATTTGTGCGGAGGATCTCGCCGAGATTGTGCCCGGCGAGCGTGTCCACGAAATCCCACCACGCGCCGGTGACGATCATCTCTTCGAGCATCGGGATCGACGATAGCGTCAGAAACTCTCGGTACGCTCGCGCCTGAGTCAGCAGTACGGCAGCGTATCGTTCCTCGCGAACGCTCGCGTTTCTCCACAGTTCGAGAACGACCCGCTGCCATTCGGCAGCTGTCGGCAGCGGATGTAGCGCGAAGGTTTCGCGGCAGAGTCGCTTCAGTATGGGCGCCGACACACCGCGATACGGCATCGCCGACTTCATGTATGCCTGCATTTGTGGCGCTTTTTCCGGATTGGCGGCCTCGGCCAGTCGGCGGCGTATCGTCAACACGAGAGGATGCGTCACAGGAGATCGGAGGAGCTGCCAGGCGAGTCGGCCGCCCGCGGAGCGCGCCAGGAAACACTGTACGGCAGTATACTCAGGCGATTTCACGCCGAAGGTAGGAAGGGGCTCTCTGCCCGGGAGGTTCGTGAATGCGCGCATTGATGGCGATTGGGCTGGCGGCAGCCCTTGCAGTGGGAGTGAAGGCTCAGACCACCGAGCTGAAAGTCGGTGACACCGCGCCCGACTTCAGTCTGCAGGCGTCAGACGGCAAGACGTACAAGCTGTCGGACTTCAAAGGGAAGAAGGCAGTCGTCGTCGCCTGGTTCCCGAAAGCGTTCACGCAGGGCTGCACCATCGAGTG
>DATCXH010000643.1:0-5750 GCA_036565925.1 Vicinamibacterales bacterium | reverse complement strand
GTAGTTGGTCGTTGGTGGTCGAGTGCCGCTGACCACCAACACTCTCAATCCCACAACGGTCTCAATCTCAGAACATTTTAGGAACGCGCCTCATATGCGCGTCTGAAGGCCGACTACGCACGGCGGGAAATCGGTCGCGCTCGTACTCTGGCGCCGACGCGCGTCCAACCCCTGATTCGAGACGTTTTCCGCCACGCGGCCCAAAATGTCGGTGGTCATTCGTTGCAAGTCCAACGCGTTGACGGAGCGACCGACGCTAGGAACCCTTCTCCATGCCCTTGGCTTTGAGCGTCGCCGCCACGTTCGGGCCTGAGAGGCACGAGATCAGCGCTTTCCCCGCTGCCGCATTGTCCGACTTGACGGCCGCGGCGCCGGCGAACGAGACGTAGTTCTGGAATTGCGTTGGCAGCGGACCGACGAGCTCGACGCCGGGCGCGGGGAGGATTTCGCTCACCAGCGTGATGAGCAGATCCGCATCGCCACTGGCCACTCGTGCCGCGGCTCGCACCGAGCCCTGCTCGAGCAGCGTCTTCTTGGTCATGACGTCGGCAATGCCGAGCGTTCCCATCATGCGATCGATGTGCGGGCGACTGGCGCCATCACCAGCGTAGGTGATCGCCTTCGCAGCCAGGAACGTCTTTTTCAACGCCTCCGCATTCGCGATATCGGGCTTCTTCGCACCAGCGCGGCTGCCGATGCCAATGCCGGATCGGCCCAGCGGTGTGCGTGCTGCGATCTTGCCACTCTTCCCCAGGGTCTCCATCGCCTCGGTCGTCATGATCGCGACGTCGAATGGCTCACCCGCGTTGACCTTTTCGATCAGCGAGGTGGAGGTACCAGACTGGACGGCAACCCGGTGGCCGATCGACTTTTCGCACACCGGCACGAGGTCATCGAACACGGCTCTGAACCCGTTTGAAATCAAGACACGAACGGCGTGCTCCTGCGCGTGCGAAGCTGCGGTACCGAGCAGGACCGCGACCAACGTGGCAACAACAGTTTGCATTCTCATGGCGTCACAATCGATTGAAGGGCCTGCCGCCGTAGCGCGAAGTGCAGAGGCGGGAATCGTCTCACCCCTTCGCAGTAGCGTCAAATTACGCCGAAGCGCGCAGCGCCCAGGCCGCGCCGAAGCGTGAAACGCGAAGGTGGGATCACGGAATGGTGTGATGACGTTCAAATCCGGAACGTCGCGAGGGCACCGATCACAGTTCTCTGGTTGGCGCTTGTGAAAGATCCTCCGTAAGTGCTCGCTCGATAGCGCTTACGGCTGAGCGGAATGTGCACACACCTGCATCGCAGCAGGCATGCGCCTTGCCCCTCTTCCCATCGCCAGCAACCGCTGGCCGAATGTCCGTGTGGGCATTCGCATGAAGGAGTTGTGGCAGTGATACGCGCAGTGAGGATGTGGATCGCCGTGGCCGCGGCCGCGTGCGTCGCCGGATGTGCGAATGGAAGCACCGCTTTGACAGGTCCATCGCCACTTGCCGTCGCGACGCCGTCCGTGCCGTCGAGTTGCGCCGTGCCGGGAACGCCGGAAAATCTGTCCGCGGACGTGAGCGGAACCACGGTCAATCTCTCGTGGTCGGCGGTTGGAGATGCGTCCGATTACGTCGTCCTCGTCGGCCGGACACCCGCGAGTTCCGAGACTGCGTTCACCAACGCGTCAGAGGCACATCGCTCGATCGACGATCTCCCGCGAGGCACGCACTTCGCTCGCGTCCATGCGCACAACTGGTGCGGTACCAGCGCGTCCTCCGAGCCGATCGCGTTCGCGGTTGACTAGGCCTCAGTGACACGAGCCCACTCCGCCGTCCACCGCACCGCCAGAGACCGGAACGAATTCCCACTGGTAGCGATCTGACGACAGGGTCAGCTTGAGCACGCCGAACGAGCTGATGCGGACCTCGCTGTTCGCGTGCAGCGCCGCCGGCTGATAGAGAAACGCACCGCCGGTCCCGGCAATGAATTGCCGAATGCCGCGCGCCGAATCCGTTCGTCCATCGGGATCCTGCGGCGCGAAGCGCTCGTACATGTGTTCGTGCGCGTTGACAATGATGTCGGCGTTGAACTCGTAGAGGATCCGCCACAGATCGCGCATCGCTTGCGTGTCGCCGTCGGGGCCCGACGTAAAGAGCGGATGATGCCAGTAGGCGATCGTGCAGCGCGCGCGATTGGTCATCAGATCATTGCGCAGCCAGGCAGCCTGCCCCGATCCGGCGCCGACCGGAATGTTGCTGTTCAGCGCGATCGCGTGCCACTCGCCAACCGGGAAGCTGTAGTAGCCCTCCCCCGTCGTCCCGCTGGCAACGTCACCGAAGTACTCGAAGTACGGCAACGCGCCTGCTGACATGTACTCATGGTTGCCGGGTACCGGGAACGTGCGGCCTTTGTGCCGACCCCACGTGTTGTCGTAACAGTTGCGAAACTCCTCCCGGGCACCACGGAAGTACGCGTTATCGCCCAACGTGAACACGTACCCGCCAATTGAATCGAGGAGTGCCGCTGTCGCGACCGAGTTGACGTCGCACATGGCGATATCGCCGGCGCCGACAAAGATCTGCGGCCCGGACGGCGGCTGCGACGGCGGTGGCGACGTCGGCGAGGGGCCAGGGGTCGGCCCGGTCGGCGATTGGCTGCCGCAGTATCCGCAGGCTACGCAGACGAGAACGATCAGGACACGTCGCATCTGGGCGGGGCGCACTAAGTATCGCGCACCTGACGGCGATTTGCTGGGGGGACTTTTGCGTCAGATCAAGCAGCACTGCGCGTAAAATCCCGCGGTATCATTTGCCGTCCTCGCACCATCCCAGTGGCCTCACACTCTCTCGAGCAAAAGCTGCGCCGACTGGCGCGTTCCCATTTCGAGGACCGATCCCGGCGACGCGGTCTGCTGGTCGCCTTCGAAGGGCCTGACGGGTCTGGAAAAACCACACAGCGAAAGCTATTCAAAGCCTGGCTTAAATCGGACGGCTACAACGTCGTCACGACCAAGTGGAACTCGTCTGAGCTGATCCGGCCCATCATCAAAAGTCGCAAGGCGATTCGCGTCCTCAGCCCGATGGAATACTCGCTGCTCCACGCCGCCGATTTCAGGCACCGCGTCGAGAACGTCGTGCTGCCGGCGCTCTGGGAGGGCAAGCTCGTCATCGCCGACCGGTTCCTGTTCACCGGCCTCGCACGTGACGTCGCGCGCGGGCTGGATTTCGACCAGGTACTCAAGCTCTACCAGCCGCTGCTGTGGCCGGACCTTGTCTTCTACTTTTCGGTATCCGCGCGCACCTCGCGCGAACGTATCGTGGCGACGCGCACACCCACGTTCTACGAAGCTGGGCAGGACATCACCGATATCCACGAGCCGACGGCGAGCTACGAGCGTTTCATCACTCGCGTCATTCGAGAATACGAGTCGCTCGCGCTCATCTTCCGATTCATCACTGTCGATGCGGAGCAGTCGATTCACGATCAGCATCAGGAGATCCGCCGGTTGTTCCGCGAGGGCGAACAGCGTCCGTGGTCCGACTGGAACCTCGATGCTCTCGTCGAATGGCTGGCGATGCGGGACGCGCAGGCGTGAGGACAAACGGAACGAGGCTCATCTCGATCGACGGCATCAACGCGCACGCATTGAAGGACGCCGCGCGCAAAGTGGTCGCTGCCAATCGCCGGCATCAGGCCGGTGTGAGTTCGTGGGGAGCGTCCGGCATCTTCGACGAGCTGACGTTCGCCGACTCGGAAGCGGGCGTCCCGTCGATGCGCACGCTCCTGCTGCTCTACGCCGCGGACCTGGCTTTCAGACTGCGATGGGAAATCGGACCGGCGCTGGACGAGGGACGCCTGGTCATTGCGGCGCCGTACGTCGCAACGCCAATCGCGCTTGGACAGGCGGCCGGACTCAACGCCCAGTGGCTCGCGGATCTCTTTCACTTCGCGCCACCGGCGACCGAGCACCATGTGATCGACCCGGCGCCGGCCAGGACCCTCTCACAACGCAAGGGCTTCGTGGAATTTGCATGGCGACATCTCGATCCGCGTCTGGTCGGCCTGACGCGACTCGAGCTCATGGATCGCACGAGGCAACACTTGCGCGCGAGCGCACAACGCTCGCGCTCTTCGGGCGCCTCGCGTTAGTCCTCGGTCCTTGGTCCTTCGTCCTTCGTCCTTAAGTCCGTCCTGGGTCCCTCGTCCTTTGTCCACGGCGGACAACGTGCGAAGCACGGACCAGGGACCGACCAAGAACCAAGGACAAAGGACCAAGAACCAATCAACGCGACGCCGCAACGTCCGCGTTGACGAATGACGTGCGCTCGCGGGCGAAGACGCGAAGGGCCTCGACCGATGCGACGAACTCGTCGTTCGTGTATGGCTTCAGCGTGTCAGCGAGCACCGACGGTGCGATCAGCGCATACGCGCGATCGATCTCGCGCTCGAGCCATCCGCGGGTATCGCCTGGCGTCGCGTCAGGCGGCACTTCACTCGACATACGTCCCGCCTCCAGCAGCGTGTCGAGATACAGCGCACGGAGGTCGGGGTACTCCAGCGCACGATCCAGCAGCCGGTTGCGATTCGCTTCGGGCACATCGGTGATGTTGTGCCAGACGGGGTAGGCCTGGCCCATCACGAACGCCTGACTCTTGTCCCACACGATCAGCCGGAACAGATTCGACGACTCCGAACGGTACATGAAGAAATTGTTCATGCCCCACTCGCCGGCGACGCCGTCCTGTTCGGCGAGAAATACCTCGGCAGCGACGTGCCGGATGAATTGCCCGAGGTCGATGAACTCGGCAACCGCGCTGCGAAACACCGCACCACTCGATGTATTGATCGCCTGCACCATGTTGACGATGACCTCGGGACGCGCGTCGTTCTCGTGCGTCTCGGGCTTGAATGGCAACGGCACGTAGCTCGCCGGATCGCGGCCGCGATCCTCGAAGTAGTAGGGTGCGGCGTCGGCCGGATAGTCATAGTCGAACAGATAGCCGCCGTCCTCGCCGAACGTTCGCGTGAGGAAGGATTTGTCCACCGACTCGACGATCGTGTACAGGCCGGCGTACTGGTTATTGACGAAGAGACGCGCGTAGGCCTCGCGCGAGGCAGGCAGGCCCATCCGCTTGAAGAACAGCATGCTGAGCCACTCGTGCATCTGCGACGGATCCTGCGTGTTGTTGCGCAGCACGAACGACTTCAGGCCGAGGAATTTCTGCGTTGACGCGTAGCGATCGATGTCCACACGCAAACCGGGCTTGAAGCCGCTCCGGCTGCCGTTCCCTCGCGACCTGATGCCGACGTTCCGAATCGTCTCAGTGTTCCACTGCAGGTCGGCGGGATAGTACGCGTTCGAGAGGAAGTTGGTTTTGAGCGTGTCCCAGTCGCGGCTGTTGATCCACAGCTTTACGTCATGGAGCACGGTGCCGTCGAAAAACGCGTCGGTGGGATCGGCGACCTGGGTGTGTGTGGGTGATGACGCCGCGACAAACATCATCGCGGCCAGTGTCACGAGCAGCGGATGCCGCTTCGGATGCATGACCGCCTCCCTAGACGGGGCGACGCAGGCGTCGCCTTAGATCCCGACCTGGAACCGAAAGACGGAACTCCAGAACACGTGGCCCGGCGGGACCGGACTGCGCTCCGGGTCCTGTGGCTCTTCGCGAATCGTGTTGACCTGCAGCTTGATCCATCGCGTGATGTACCAGTTCATGCCCAAGCTCAGCACATGCTCGCCGCTCGGCAGCATGTTGTCGGCCCGC
>DATCXH010000144.1:0-3448 GCA_036565925.1 Vicinamibacterales bacterium | reverse complement strand
CGCGCGAGTACCTGCCACGTCTACTCGTGGCCCGCGCTTCGCGCGGCCACGCGTAGCAGCCTCTCTGCGCCCTCCGCTCTCTCCGCGCCCGTCTCAGAAATCGAACTGCGCAGTGAACTTCACAAACCGCGGCGTCAGCACCAGCAACGGCTGCAGCCACGAGCCGTTCGGCACGAACGTCTGGTTGTAACTGAGCACGGCGCTCGAGTTGAGCAGGTTGTAGAGATCGAAGCCGACGTTCGCGCGCGTCTTCCCGAAGCGCAGGACCTTCGCAACGCGCAGATCGATCTCGTTGACGCGATCGCCGAACTGGTCGCCGGGTGCGACGAGATTGACGACGACGTTGGGCACCCCGCCTGACGGTGCGCGTCCGAGCGACGCGGCGACGTCGGCCGCTGGAACCGCGTAGTTGGCCGCCAGCGGCAGACCGGGATCGCTGCGGAACGTGCCGCTCACCGACACATCGACGCGCGGAATCGTGTACGCCGCGAGCCCGCTCAGCCTGGTGATCATGCCGGGATCGTTGTGGCAGAACGGGTTGACAGGTGCGATCTCAGGAAGTGCTTCACGCACGTCGCAGTTGTCCATCACCGTCTTGCCGCTATTGAGTCCGCCCTGCAGCGTGACGCCGTTTCTCGGCCGGGCCGTGACGTTGATCTGAATGCCGTTATAGACCTGATACTGCTCGCCGAAGCTGCCGGCGTCGGTGAGCAGGTTGTCGGTCTGCCCGAACAGCGTCGGTGTCACGTTGTAGAGATTCGACAAGACGTAGCCACCTCCATCCGGCAGACGCGGATCGCGCGGCGCGGTGACGCTGAAGCGATCGAACTGCGCTGCAGTGACGCGGCGATTGTCGGTGGTGGTGAAGTTCACGAGCCAGCGGCGGAAGTAACCGACTTCCGCCGACACGCGCGGCAGGATCTCCTGCTGAATCGACGCGCCAAAGCCCCAGTCGCCTGAACGCACACCCCATCCACCGAGCACGGCTGGATCGATCGTGTTGCTGAACGTCGTGGGACGGCCGAAGTTCGCATCGCTCAGCGCCGCACAGTTGTCGCCGCCGGACGCCGTGAGATTCTGCGCGGCCGGATTGTTCAGGTCGCAATCAGGCACCCAGTTGCCGTTTGAATCGGTCCACGTGCGTGTCGCCGTCGTCGATATGCGCGTGACCGGATTCGACGCCGAGTAGATGCCGAGCGCGGCCGCCGCTTCGAGATACCGTCCGGCATTCACCTTGACCGATGTCTTGCCATTCCCAAACATGTCGTAGGCGACACCGAACCGCGGCGTCAGATCGTTGAACCCGGTCACACCTTCGGTCTGTGGATACACGATGCCGATCGGCGCGAAACGCGTCGGCCCCACACGTTGTTCATTGAAGTAGCTCCACGCGTGGTCGTAACGCAGCGCGCCCTGCAGCGTCATGCGTCCGCGCGTCCACTGCTCCTGGGCGTAGAGCGCGTTGTAGCGGACGCGGTCGTGACGATCGAAAGGTTGCAGCGACTGCGTGAGCTGATTGGGCACACCGTTGTTCACGCGGTACTGCAGGAAGAGATCGTTGGTGAACGTCTTCGGGTTGTACGAGTGAAACGCGCCCTGATAGCCGAACTTCATGCTGTGCGCGCCGGTCACATACGACGCTGAGGCGCGCCACGTGTGCGCGCCGTTCCAGTTGTCCTCCCAGTTGTGCGAACGATACGCGAGGTTCGGAATATTGCCATTCACCGGACACCCTGCCGCGCACTGCTCGACGACGCGGACCATGTTGCGCGTGGGATTTCCCGGCAACTCGCCAGAACCGTAGCGCGCCAGATAGGTGCCGAACCCGGCCTCCATCAGAAAGCGGTTCGACAACGGGGACGACCACGTCGCCTGCTGGACGCGCTGGTAGCCGTCCACATAGCCGCCGCTCGTGCCGCCCGCTCCGGTGCCGCCCGCCTCAGGCGAGAACGTCGGAGCGCCACCGTAGATGAATCCAGACGTGGGCTGATTGCGACAGCCTTCGATGTCCGCCGACCACGGGGCGCCGCCGCATGGTTTCTGTTCGTCCCAGAAGACGCTGAACTTGTTGCGCGGCGTCGCCTGAATCGTCAGACGAAGATTGGCGATGCGATAGCTCGACGCGCTCCGCGATTGACGCGTGAGATCCGGCTGATAGGTCCACTTCGTCGGATCGCCCGCGTTGAGATTCGCGAACATGCCCGGCACCGAACGATGCGATCCCTGATCGCGCAGCACACCGTAGTACCAGAGGCGATCGCGGAACACCGGTCCGCCGACGCCGACGCTCATGTCCCATAACTTCATCAGCTTCCCCGGCACGCTCAGGCCAGCGTTCCTGAGCTCGTCGGTGTAGTTGCTGTTCACCATGCCTTCGGTGGCCGATGCCAGATACGCGGTGCCCTTGAGCGCGTTGCCGCCCGCTTTTGGCACCACACTCATCGCCGGCCCGCCAACCTCCGCTTCACCCATGCCGCCAGAGGTCGTGAACGCAACTTCCTGCGAGTTGGTCAGATCGACCACGTAGCTCGAGACGCCGCCTCCGTTCACGGGGGCGCCGGTGTTGATGCCGTCCACCTGCAGACGGCCTTCGTTCTCGCGGCCACCCTGGCCGCCAAACACCGACATCGCGGGCGTGACCTGCACATCGCGCGCACCGGGCGTAAAGCTCGCCTGCACGGTCAGCGACGGAATGAGCTGCATGATCGCGCCGTAGGCGCGCGCTGACGGGATCGCCGTGATCACATCGCCATTGATCGTCGTCTGACGACGGACGCTCTGCACGTCCACGATGGGCGTTTCGCCTGTGACCGTGATCGTTTCTTCGAGCGCACCGACGCGCATGTCGGCGTTGACGGTGGCCGTCAACTGACCTTCGAGCTCTACCCCTTCACGCCGTGTTGTCTGAAATCCGGTGAGCGTGAACGTCACCGCATACGTTCCCGGGCGCAAGTCGATGATGCGGAACTGGCCGGTACCGTCGGTCACGGCGCTGCGGACTCTCTCGATCAAGGCGTCGCTGGCGGCTTCGACCGTGACGCCGGGTAGCACTGCCCCGGATGCGTCACGCACGACGCCAGTGATCGTGGCCTGACCGAACGCCACGGATGGAAGAAGCAAGAGGCCAAGGTACGCAAAGACCGCCGTGAACCTGCGCATGGGCACCCTCCCACAGTGAACGGTTGACTGTCGCTGCGGTCTTATACGCTCCTGGGCTGGCTACGATCAACTCCCAATTACCAACTTCCGACGACCAACGATTCCCGACTCCCGATGTATCTGTCTAGCGGCCAGCACACGCGGCCGCGTTCCACACATCCGATCAACGGACGCCGGCACCGCCTTCAGCCGCGGCGAGAAAAAGGAGTAACGTTGCGTGAGGAGTGCAACGGTGACCGAACCCGAGGAAGACGATTTCGAAAAGATGTTCGAGGCGTCACAGCAGGCC
>DATCXH010000562.1:0-2702 GCA_036565925.1 Vicinamibacterales bacterium | reverse complement strand
GAAGCATCGGCCGACAGCAGACCATCGGCCGATGCCGTCAGCAGGTGAGTAAACGAAGCGCGTTCGCGCAGCGGTCCTCGACCTTGAGCGCCAGCAGATAGTCCGCTCGGGTTCGGCCGATGTTGATTGCCGCGATCGGTTTGCCTGCATCGGCCGCGGCGGTCACGAAACGATAGCCGGAATAAATCATCAGCGACGATCCAATGACGAGCATTGCGTCGGAGGAGGCAATCGGTGCCATCGCGCGCTGAACACGCTCGGGCGGCACGTTCTCACCGAAGAACACCACGTCCGGCTTCAGCATCCCACCACACGCATCACAAGCAGGCACGTCGAAGGTCTCGAACGCGACGTCTTCGAGGTCGGCGTCGCCGTCGGGCGCTTCGACCGCATCGAGCGCGGCAAAGTTTGGATTTCGCCGTTCGAGTTCGACCTGTAACTCCTCGCGAGACGATCCTCGTCTGCAGCCAAGACAGCGAACGGTATCGATGCGTCCGTGCAGATCGATGACGTTCTCGCTGCCGGCTGCGTCATGCAAGCCATCGACGTTCTGCGTGACGAGCTGAGCGATTCGTCCGCGGCGTTCGAGCATCGCCAGCGCGTGGTGCGCGTCGTTGGGTCGCGCCAGTCGCATCCGGCGGAAGCCGGCGAGGCTCCGCGCCCAGTAGCGCTTCCGCGCACCCTCGTTGCCCACGAACTCCTGGTAGCGAATCGGCGGGCGACGTTTCCATTCACCGCTGCTGTCGCGATAATCAGGAATGCCCGAGTCGGTGCTGCAGCCCGCGCCAGTCAACACGAACAGTCTGGGGTGACGATCGAGGAAACGACTCAGCGCGTCGTTACGTATTCCGGGTGTGCCGCGCATCTGCTATCAGGAATTCTAACGGACTCATAAACTCGCGGATGTCACACGCATT
Source organism: Vicinamibacterales bacterium (assembly GCA_036565925.1). GTDB lineage: Bacteria > Acidobacteriota > Vicinamibacteria > Vicinamibacterales > UBA2999 > Gp6-AA40. The sequence goes on along the minus strand of DATCXH010000562.1, from coordinate 1,785 downwards.
CACGACAGGAGAACAGACGTGGACCGTAACCTTTTGAACGATGCCGGCAAGGGACTCGAGGACGCATTCTTTGCGAAGGAAAATGCTCGGCTTCTGCAGCAGATGCGTGACAAGGCCAAGCAGCAAGAGCGTCGAGCCGCGATGCGCGACGTCGTTCGCGTCAACGACGATGGGCTGATCGACCGTCTGATTGAGCTCGGTCTCGAACCGGAGACCGTGCTGGCGTTGCAGCTCGTGCCGCTCGCGGCGGTCGCCTGGGCCGACGGCAAGATCGAGCCGCGCGAGCGGGAAGCGGTGCTGAAGGCCGCCGCTGCGCAGGGCATCGCGACTGACAGCCTCCCCGGACAGATGCTCAATAATTGGCTGGTGAAGCAACCGGGCGCAGAGCTCATGGACGCGTGGAAGCAACAGATGCGTGCGCTCCTGCCGTTGCTCTCGGCGAAGGAGCGGGACGACATTCGCGAGTCCGCACTCGAACGCGCGCGCAGCGTGGCGGAGGCGGCCGGTGGCTTTCTCGGTCTCACGTCAAAGATTTCTGCGCAGGAGAAGGCGGTGCTGGACAGCCTGGCGCAGACCCTTGCCGACTAATCGCTGATGGTCAGTTCTCTTTCAGCGGATCGACGCGGTCGATCGCCAGGACATCCACCATGCCGCGCGTGGTGTTGAGCTTCAGACCGAGCTGCTCCTGGAGCGCGGCGAAGATCGACGGCACATCGGGATCCGCCGACTGCGCTGCGCCCGGAGGCAGTGGCTGTTCGGGCGTGAACGTGAGCTGCAGGTCGTAGGTGCCCGGCAGCGTCGTCTCGTCCGTGACGACACGACCGACGATCCCGCTCAGTGTTTGCGCGAGTCGTGCCATCGTCATTCCGCCGGCATTGATCGAGGCAGGCGACATCCTCGTCGTGCAGAGCAGTTGCCCGGATGGCAATTGCGGTGCCGCGCCACCCGTGGCCGTGACGGCGGCACAGTTGGTCGTTGCTGCGTTCAGCCTCGGACCAAGCCGTCGGTCGTCGCGCGCGACGACGAGCGAGTACACCGGCATCTCTCGCTGTTCACGGTGCACCACGAGGTTGAATCGGTCGGCGAGCAGGCCGCGGACCATCTGCGAGATCTCATCGCGCGTGACTGACGTCGCCGCGCGTGCGACCACGTCCACCCGCACGCTCTCGATCCACGACGGCCCGCCGGTGAGCTGAAAGGCTGGAATGCCATAGGCGTTCAGGATCAGCATTCGAACTGGCACGTTGGTCGCCTCGAATCGTCCCGTCCCGGCCGGCGCAGCCATCCGCGAGATAGCGCCTCCTGACGTGTTCACCTTGACCGACACCACGTCGAACGAAAGTTCCTGTCCATGGGCCGCGAGTACTGCGGCCACGCACGTCGCGCAGATGAACGCACGAGTTCGCATCTGACCTCCCGATGGCGACTGCCAGGAGTTTGACGTGCGTCTCGATGATCGGTTGGTGGAGCCGCGATCGAATCTTCGACCATTGGCACCGAAGCTGCTATGTGAGCTGGGGGGCACGAGCAGTGGCGGAAGACCGGACGCAGGTGAATGAGTCCCGCATGGTCAGCCTTGCGGATGAAGACGCAGTCAAAGACCTGCTCGTGACCTCGGTTCTCGACCTCTGGAAGGTCGTGAACAATCTGACGCGACTGAAACCGTCGAGGCGCGACCGCTATCGTGTCGCGATCTTCGGTTCGGCTCGCGCGCAGCCAGGCACGTTTGTTTATGAGGAAGTGAAGCGGACGGCGGCGGCGTTTACCGAGATGGGCTGCGATATC
>DATCXH010001220.1:0-5129 GCA_036565925.1 Vicinamibacterales bacterium | reverse complement strand
GAGGTCGATACCAACTTCCTGGTGGGTCTCTTCGACTTCCCGATGATTGACAACACGCGCCTTTCCGGCAGCGAGCGCTGCGCGGTGTCGGTGACGGCGCTCAATCCGAATGTGGTGAGCCTCACGCTCGCGTATTTCCCGGCGTCACGCGCGAGCCTGAAGGACAAGCCGTTCTACGACGAAGTCATCCGGGACCTGGTGCGGGATCGGGGGGCGACGAAGTAGGGGCCTTTCGCGGGTCGGTGGCAAGGCGTCTGACGGTGGTCGGTGCAAGGTTCTATCGCATGTCGGTGCGCGGGGACGTCGCTGGCATTGCCGTGGCGAATCCCTGTGGAGGTCAGGCCGACTCGGATCGCCTGACCGCGCGAGAAGCCAGTGGGGATCAGCGAGGTTGAGCGCTCAGCCCGTCAACCGGCGCGACCCGAGCGTCCAGCGGATGACGACGGCATCGCAGCGCGTCCGGCCACCGGAACGGGATTCGCGACGGCGATGCTAGCGACGTCTGTCGTCTCCAAATTAACGATCACGTGACTGGTGCGGCGTTCGTTAAGGCGGGTCTGAAGACCCGCCTCTACGTACCCTTCACAAACTCATCGACGATCGCAAGGAACTCCTGCGGCTTCTCGTCGCTCGGATAGTGTCCGAGTCCCGGCATCGTGACGATGCGGACGCGCGGCAGCGTCTTCTTCAACTCCTCCTGTGTCTCGAGCGGGACGATCGTGCTGCGACCGCCGATGACGTAGAGGATCGGCGCTTTGATCTCTCGCACGTAGCGCCACAGATCTGTCGCGACGAATCCTTTCACGAGCTGCGGGTCGCGCTTCCACACCAGACGTCCGTCGGCGCGAAGCTTGGTGCCGTAGCGCACGTACGGGACGAGCACGGCATCGGACACGCCAGCGTTGCTCTTACGCAGTTGCGCGAGCAGCTCTTCTTCACTCGCCCACCCAGCCTGTTCCTGCGCGACGCGCCTGCTGTAGTTGTCGGCGATCTGCCGTGGCCGCTCGGGGCCGACGTCCTCGGAGATCACCGCCGAGACGAGATCCGGATGTTTGCCGGCAAACACTTGTGCGACGCGACCGCCGGTTGAATTGCCCCAGATCGTGATGTTCTTCAGGCCGAGTTGCTGCACGAGGCCTTCGACGTCGCCGACGTGATCCTCGACGAGATAGCGTCCTTCCGGATCCCACCCCGAGTCGCCGTGTCCGCGCATGTCCATCGCGATCACGTGGTAGCGAGCGGTGAAGTGGGGTACCAGATGATCGAAGGTGCGCGCCACGCGATCCAGACCGTGAATGAGGATGAGCGGAGTCGCCGTAGGGTTCCCCCAGTCCACGTAGTGAATGCGCAGGCCGTTGACGGTGACATACGAATCCGTCGCCGCGACCGTGTCGCTTTGGCGGGACAAGACCGTAGGTTCCCTGCTGTCCCGCTGCTGCCCGGCCAGGCCGTCTCTGGTCCCAATCACCAGCGCCGTAAGCCCAATCACCGTCGCAAAGAGGCCTTTCATGGCCCCAGAGTCTACAATGCTAGGCTTCTGGGGCGTCTCTCCCCAGTCCACCGTTCTAAGGAAGGCACATGAGCGACGTTGAGACTCCTGCCGCGCCGGCAGGTGGTGGAAAACTCATTGTGTTGACGGCTCCGCTGACGGAGACCATCGATCACGCCGGGTACTTCATCCAGATGAGCATGGCTTCGCTGCCGATGTGGCTCGAAGGCATCCTCAATCGCAAATATCCACAGTGGAGAAACGTTGAATACAACGCCGACGGGACGGCCAAGTACATGCCGGCCGGCGTACGTGTGCTCGAGGCCTCTCTGCTTCGTCGCTTCACGGCAGACGACATCGTCTGCTGCTACCCGGACGACCTCGAGAAGTTCATCGGTCCGAACACCCGTGTCGTCGCGGTCTCGACGCACAATCCGCTCGGTGTGACGTTTGCCGCCGGTGTGTATACGTCGATCTTCGGATCCGCCAAGCAGCCGATCAACTCGCACTACGCGCGCGAGATGTTCGCGAAGATCAAGAGCAACCCGTGGCGAAAGAACTACCAGGTAATGGTCGGTGGATCGGGCGGCTGGCAGATCAGCCAGAACAACGCCTATGACGAGCTCGGCGTCGACTGCGTGGTCGAAGGACGAAGCGAAGCAGCCGAGACGCTGGCGCTGTTCGATCAGGCGCTGCGCGGGGAGAAGCTGCCGCAGAAGATCGACGTGCACCATCCGCAGAGCCGCGACGAAATCATTTTCCCCGACAAGCGCACGACCTTTGGCGTCGTCGAAATGACGACGGGGTGCGGGCGACGTTGCCAGTTCTGTGTGCCCGACCTCAACCCGCAGATCGATCTGCCGCGCGAGAAGATCCTGGCGCATGTGCGCGCCAACGTGCGTGACGGCAACAAGCAGATCTCGCTGGCCACTGAGGACATGTTCATCTGGGGTCAGGTGCACACGAAGATCCCGTTCTACTTTCCGAATCGTGAGGCGCTCGTCGATCTCTATCGCAGCGTCGTGGACACTCCAGGCGTCGAGCAGCACGTGCTCAGTCACTGCACGATCGCACCCGCGGTGGTGGATCCGGTGATGATCGAACAGATCACGACGAGCATCATCGATAAGAGTCCGATTCACCTGCCGATTCTCAGCACGCACCCGAAAAAGAAAGCGCTGGTTCCGCTGATCGGCCTCGAGACCGGGTCGGTCACCCGAGCCAAGGCGCTCATGCCGAGCAAGGCCGTGCCGTTCCCGATCGATGAGTGGCAGAGCGTTGTGATTCGCGGCCTCGAGATTCTCAATAAACACAACTGGTTCCCCGCGATGACGCTCATCATCGGCAGCCCGAACGAGACCGATGAGGACGTCAAGGCGACGCTCGACGTGATCTACGAAGTCGAGCGGCGAGGGCTGTTCGCGTTCTTCATTCCGTCGATCTTCACGCCGCTCCATGACACGCGCATGGAGGATAAGAAGGGCGTGACCGAAACGGCGCAGCTCACGCCACTGCAGTGGCAGCTGATGATGAAGTGCTGGAAGATGAATCTGCGCCCGGGTCAGGCGAGTTGGTGGGCGCCGACGGTATGGCGATTGGGCGCGATCTTCCTGTGGGCGTGGAAACTGCGGAAGTTGAACGGCCCCAATTTCACGTTCCCCATGTTGAACTTCGCCAGCGCTTTGCCGGAATGGCTGATGGCCAGGATGGGCAAGCTCTACATCGGCAAACCTATCAACGTAAAGACGCGCAGGGAATTGCTGCAGACGATCAAGCCTTCGATGCGTCAGTACGTGCGCAGGGATACCGGCGACATCCCGGATGATTTCGCGTCGCCACCGCCGGCGGCCGAGGAGAAGAAGCGGTCGTTCATCGAGCTCACGCCGCAGTACTCGTAACGAAAACGGGTCTAAAGACCCGCCTCTACGCTCTGCCCCGTAGCGGCGGGTCTTCAGACCCGCCGGAGACGACGATGAAGAGATTGATTGTTGCGCTCTTCGGGCTCCTGCTCGCCGTGCCCGCATGGGCGCAAAGCCCCGACACGATCCTCATAAACGGCAAGGTCCTCACCGTTGATGCGCAGTCGTCGGTGCGCGACGCGATGGCCATTCGCGACGGGCGCATCACCGCACTGGGCACCTCCGCCGAGATGCGGAAGCTGGCCGGCCCCCGTTCCCGCGTGATCGATCTCGGGGGACGAACCGTCATTCCCGGTCTCATCGATTCACACCTCCACGCGATCCGGGCGGCCCTCAGTTTCACCACTGAAGTGAACTGGATCGGCGTGCGCACGCTCGAGGAAGCGCTTGGCCGCGTGAAGGACGCGGCACGGACGATGAAGCCGGGGTCGTGGCTGATTGTTGCCGGCGGATGGAACGCGCAGCAGTTCAAAGAGAATCGGCGTCCGACGCAGGCCGAGCTCGTCGCCGTCGCGCCGGAGAATCCGGTCTACATTCAACTCGGCTATGCGTGGGCGATGATGACTCCGCTGGCGCACAAGACGTTGGGCCTGACGAGTGAGGCCGATTTGCCCAACGGTGGACGGTTCGAGCGCGACGCGGCAGGCAATCTGACCGGAGCCGTCATCGGCGCACAGCCGGCGATCGTCGGACTGTTCGACAAGCTCCCGCGCCCGACGTTCGAGGAGCAGGTGCAGGGCACCAAAGCCTTCTTCCGCGAGCTCAATCGTCTCGGCATCACCGGCGTGATCGATCCGTCTGGCAACAACATGACCGGCGAAAGCTATCAGGCGCTGTTCAAAGTCTGGAGAGATCAGGCGCTGACAGTCCGAGTCGCCTATTCGCTCGGCACCCAGGGATCGGGCAAGGAATTCGACGAGATCAAGGCGACGACGGCGCTTCTGCCGATGGGGCTTGGCGATGAGATGCTGCGATTCAACGGCATCGGCGAGCGCATCACCGGCGGAATGTACAACAACGACAAGCCCGGACAGGCTGACAAGGACGAGTACTACCGCATCGCGCTGTGGGCGGCCGAACGCGGTCTCACGCTGACTCAGCACTGGAACCGCGATGCCTCGGTGGACAACCTGCTGACGATCTTCGAACGTGTGAACCAACGCGTGCCGATCGCGCCGCTGCGCTGGTCCATTGCGCACCTGAACGACGCGTCAGAGCAGACGCTGCGACGCATGAAAGCGCTTGGCGTGGGGTGGACGGTGCAGGACGCGATGTACTTCGGCGGCGAGGCGTTCCGCGAATCCGTCGGTGAAGCGTCAGCGCGCCGTACACCGCCGGTCGTCACCGCCAAAAAGATCGGCGTCGCCGTCGGGGCCGGCACCGACGCTCATCGCGTCGCCTCCTACAATCCGTTCACGGCTCTCCAGTGGTTCCTCGATGGCAAGACCGTCGGCGGCACCGCACTGCGTGGTCCCGAAGAGACGCCGGATCGTGCCGAAGCGCTTCGTCTCTACACCATCGGGAGCGCGTGGTTCTCTCACGATGACAAGGCGCGTGGCTCGCTCGAAGTGGGTAAGCTGGCCGACCTCGCGGTGCTCTCACAGGACTACATGACCGCGCCGGTCGATCGCATCGGCTCTACTGAATCGCTGCTGACGATGGTTAGCGGGAGAATCGTGTATACAGCCGCGCCCTTCAAATAATTGGCAGTCGTAGGGCGG
>DATCXH010001205.1:0-2070 GCA_036565925.1 Vicinamibacterales bacterium | reverse complement strand
AGAGGCGGGTCTTCAGACCCGCCTGGACGAGCCGCGCGGGTGGCGGCGCCTCAGTTACGGTGATGCTCTTGCCCGTGTACGGCGCATCGGACAAGCGCTCCTCGATCGTCGCCTGTCACTCGATCGGCCGATCGTGATCCTCTCGGGCAATGGGATCGATCACGGACTCCTGGCGTTGGCCGCGATGTACGTGGGCGTTCCTTACGCACCAATTGCTCCAGCCTACTCGCTTCAGGCCACGGAGTACAGCGCGCTGCAGCGCGTGTTCGAGTGTCTCGAGCCGGCGCTGGTATTCACTGAAAACGGCGCTGCTTACGAACGCGCATTACGCGCCGTGCTCACCGATCGCACCGAGCTCGTAGTCTCAGGATCCCCAGGCAGTTTGCGCTCGACGGCGCTCGCCGAACTGGAAGACACGCGAGCGACATCGGCCGTGGACGCTGCGAAGCAGCGCGTGAACGGCGACACCATCGCGAAGGTGCTGTTCACATCGGGTTCGACCGGCCGGCCCAAGGGCGTCATCAACACGCAGCGCATGCTGTGTTCGAACCAGGAGATGATCCGCTCGGTCCTCACCTTCCTCACCGACGAGCCACCTGTCATCTGCGACTGGTCGCCGTGGAATCACACGGCCGGCGGCAATCACAACTTCGGACTCGTGCTGCGAAACGGCGGCACGCTGTACATCGACGAAGGCAAACCGACACCGGCGCTCTTTGCGGCCACACTCCGCAATCTTCGCGAGATCCCCTGCACGGCGCACTTTGCGGTGCCGCGCCTCTACGAGATGCTGATGCCGCATCTGCGCAGCGACGCCGTGCTGCGCCGCACGTTCTTCAGCCGGGTGCAGTTGCTGTTCTACGCGGCGGCCGGTCTCGGTCAGCGCTTCTGGGACGAGCTCCGCGACGTGGCCCTCGAGGCCTGCGGCGAAGAAATCATGATCATGACCGGCTTCGGCGCGACTGAGACGGCGCCGTTCGCCTTCACGACTGCCACGCTGAACGCCTTCGCAGGACTCGTCGGTCTTCCCGCGCCCGGTCTCGAGGTGAAGCTGACGCCGGTCGAGTCGAAGTTGGAAGCACGCGTCCGCGGCCCCAACGTCACACCGGGCTACTGGCGCGATGACGATCTGACCACCGCAGCCTTTGACGAGGAAGGCTTCTATCGTCTTGGCGATGCGATGGAGCTTGCCGATCGGATCGATCCGCGCAACGGGCTGGTGTTCAACGGCCGGCTGGCCGAGGACTTCAAGCTCTCCACCGCCACCTGGGTCAGCGTCGGGCCGCTGCGCGCCAAAATTCTGGCCCAGGCCGCCGGTCTCGTACAGGATGTCGTCATCTGCGGCCATGACCGCGAGTTCGTGACTGCCCTCGTGTTTCCGAATCTGCAGATGTGTCGCGACATGGTCGACGCCGGTCCTGACACGCCTGCGCGGGCGCTGCTCTCGCACCCGGTCATCGTCAGCCGGTTTACTGACGTGTTCACGACGCTCGCCGCCGCGAGCACGGGCAGCTCCACGTTCGTCGCGCGGGCGATCGTGCTCGAGGATCCGCCGTCGATGGACGCGCGCGAGGTCACCGACAAAGGCTCCATCAACCAGAAGGCCGTGCTGGCACATCGCGCGGCACTCGTAGAAGAACTCTATTCACCGTCGCCGTCCCGGCATGTGCTGATTGCCCAGCAGTCGGCCGAAGCGGCTGTGCCTCTCAACTAATGCCCACACACTCCATCAATGTTGACGGGCTCGTCGCCCTCGACGTGCACGTGCATCTCGAACACACGGGCGAGGCAACCGAAGCCGACAAGAAAGCCGCCGCCTATTTCAAAGGTAGCGGCGCGCGCGATGCCGCATCACTCGCCGAGTACTACCGCTCACGGAAGATGGCGTGCGTCATCTTCACCGTGGACGAAACACTCACCGGCACGCCGCGCCTCTCGAACGACGCCGTCCTGGAATTCGCGGCGCAGAACTCTGATATCGCGCTGCCGTTCGTCAGCATCAATCCCACCCGTGGTGCAGAAGCGGTTCGCGAGGCGAAGCGGCTCGTCGCCACGGGTCAGGTCCGCGGT
>DATCXH010000545.1:0-15522 GCA_036565925.1 Vicinamibacterales bacterium | reverse complement strand
GCGGTGGCTGCGGGGATCGTTGTTGTCGTGTCGGCGGGCAACGAAGGTACAAATCGCGCGACTGGTCAGGTCGGCTACGCCGGCATCACCTCGCCAGGCAATGCGCCGTCCGCGATTACGGTCGGCGCCGTGGACACGCAGAATACAGTGACGCGCCTCGACGATCAGGTCGCCTCATTCAGCTCGCGAGGGCCGACGTGGTACGACGCGTACGCGAAACCCGATATTGTTGCGCCGGGGCGCCGTGTCGTGTCGTTCATGGCGAAGAAGAGCGTTCTGTACAACCGGTATCCGTCGTACAGAGTCGATGTCGCGACGCGAACGTACATGACGCTCAGCGGCACGAGCATGTCGGCCGCCGTCACGAGCGGTGTTGTCGCGTTGATTATCGAAGCGAGTCGCTCGACGAACTCATCGCACGTCGCGCTTCCGCCGAATGCGATCAAGGCGATTCTTCAGCACACCGCGGTCCCGATCGCTGGTGTCGACGAGCTCACGCAAGGTGCCGGGTCGCTCAATGCGGCAGGCGCGATCGAGCTGGCCCGCAGAATCGATCCGACGCGTCCGGACGGAACGTGGTGGCTCACATCGAGCGTGTCGCCGTTTACGCAATTGTCGAACGGTGAAGTGCTGCCGTGGGGGCTCCGTGTCCTGTGGGGCGAACATGCACTCTCAGGCGATGCGCTGTACGTGAAGGAGCGCGCCTGGGGCAACGCCGTGATCTGGGGTAACGCGGTCATCTGGGGCAACGCCGTGATTTGGGGCAATGCGGTTGTGTGGGGCAACGCGGTCATCTGGGGTAATGCCGTTGTCTGGGGAAACACAGTCGTGGGCTATTCGACAGGAGGCGCGCCGATCTACGGCGACTCCGTTGACTGGTCGTCGGTGAACTCCGACGCGGTGATCTGGGGCAATCTCTCCGACGTGCTCCACTCGTCGCCGGAGACCTCGGAGCAGCAGTTTAGTCCGGTGTTCTGAGAGATATCGGCGCGCCGGGGTGTGCGCGTATGTGCGATCAGGCGGGCCGTGCCAGTGGGCCTGATCCACTCACGCTGTCGTTTACCTTCGGCGCTTTCGCGAGAGATATCACGGACACCAGGCCGTCGATGACGTCGTACGACGCCGCTTCGAAACAGCCTTTTCGATCGCCGTATAAGGTCATCACACCGACGATGGCGTCGCCACGAACAATCGGTGTACTGACGGCTGCCTGCAACGTGGTTTTGTCGTCCAGATCGAGTCTTGGATCAGCATCGACTTGCCGACGGCGACTGGCGCCGACCCATCCGCTGAGACGCTCGCCGAGACGAATCTCCAGCGACATCAACATGCCTCGCTCGAAGCCCACGGCGACGGCAGGCACCAGCGCATCCTTTTCGTCGACGTACCTGAACACGATCCCAGCCGTCGCCCCCATCGTGCGGCACGCCACCACGAGAGCAGGGCCAGCGCTCGCTGCGAACATCGTGTCGTCATCGAACGCGATCCACATGTCAGGAACGGCGGTCCGCTGCTGACGAGAAGCGGGCATCAACGGCACCGGCGTCGCGCTCACTTCCATTGACGAGGCGATTCTCTCGAACGCATCGACGACCGCGGGATCGTACATCGTGCCGCGTCGCTCGCGCAGAATGGCGAGTGCCTCGTCTCTGGAGAGCGCACGGCGGTAGGGTCGATGTGAGGTCAAGGCGTCGAAACAATCGACGACCTGCAGGATCCGGGCACCGAGCGGGATGTTATCGCCTGCCAGTCCGTCGGGGTAACCCGTTCCATCCCAACTCTCGTGATGGTGCCGGACGATGGGTACGACGGGATACGGAAAGTCCACGCCGGCGAGGATCTCGGCGCCGATCTTCGCGTGGTCCTTCATGGTCTCGTATTCGGCTGGTGTCAGGCGCCCAGGCTTGTTGAGAATGTGTTCGGGGATCGCGAGCTTGCCGAGGTCGTGCAGCAGACTCGCGGCCTCGATTGCGTGGATCTGATGCTCATCCGAGCAGCCGAGCGCGCGTGCGAGCTGGAGGCTCGCGGTCTGGACACGCCGGATGTGTCCGTGCGTGACCTGATCTTTCGCGTCGATGGCGTGCGCCAGCGCCTCGATTGTGGCCCGGTACTGACGGTTCATCGTATCGAGGTGCGCGATCTGATCGTTGACCCGTCCGAGCCACGTCCGCAGCGACGCGTACAGGATCAGCGGCATCGGTGCGAGCAGCAGGAAACCCCGCATGCCCGACGACGGAGTCAACATCGCGAGCAGCAACGCGGTGTATCCGCCGGCGGTGTACGCCAACCCAAGCCGAAGGAAGTGGGTCTTCCAGACGACGACCACGCGCTCGTTCTGTTCGAGAGCGATGGCGAGCGCGACGATCCAGGTGTTCACGAGGAAGTACGTACCGACTGCGCCTGCTGTTGCGACCAACAGCAGGCCGACGTGACTGGACTGGTCGATTTGCCATGACGCCCCATCCAGGGCCACCCAGACGACGCTCGCGACCGACATGGCAAGCCCGACAGCTGCGACGTTGAAGAGGATTCGAGAGATGCGACGTTGGCCGGGGGAGAGGAAGCAGGAGATCGCCAGCGCCTCGAGTGACGCAGAGATCGTCGCCGGCGCGGGACCGATCAGCAGCAGCGTGGTGAAGGTGAAAGTGTCGGAAATCGAGAAACTGACCGGTGCGGCGCGCATCTTCAGCGTCGCGAACGCCCCTGCCAGCGTCAGCGCGCAGAGCACTCCCCATCGGGGGTCGAGGGCAAGCCACGGCATCCCGGCCGCCGCGAGTGCGACAGCCGGCAGTCCTATAACCATGACTACCCACGGATAGACCACGCGCAGGGAAAATCTGGGCATCGGCGATCGGGCGGCTGATGGTCCGCTCGATTCAGGTATCGGCGGCAGCGTGGGCGCCCATAAATAACCGCGTTGAACAGAGCCCGGGGGACAAAACGCGCGTCAGTTGGCTCAAAGAGGGCGTGCCGCATGTGTGGCTCGTCCGATTGACCGATCCTGCATTGTTCGAATGTCCTTACCTCATGGCCTCTGACGTCGGGACCATCGGACTATCGGAAGAAGAAGTGAAGGCGCTGAGTCTCTATCTGAAGAAGGGTGGCTTCCTGTGGATAGACGACTTCTGGGGAGAGGAGGCGTGGAACCAATGGTCGCGTGAGCTCGCGCGCGCCATGCCGCCGCCTGAGTACACGATCGAAGACGTCGCGCTCAGCGATCCGATCTTCCGCTCGATGATGGAAGTGAAGAAGATTCCACAGGTCCCGGGAATCGGTTTTTGGCGGGCATACGGTGGACAAGCGACGTCGGAGCGCGGAGAAGAAACCGCGATCCCTCACTTCCGTGCGATGCGCGATCACCACGGCCGCATCATCGTCGTGATGACGCATAACACCGACGTCTCGAACTCCTGGGAACGTGAGACCGAGGACCCGCAGTACTTCTATCAGTTCTCGATCGCGGGCTACGCGCTGGGCGTCAACGTCCTTCTTTACGCGATGACGCATTGAGCGTCATCGGTCGAACGACTCTCGGCGACCTGATTCGGACAATCGGATCACGTAGCGGGAGGGATCGCGAGCGAGCATTTCGCGTAACTCCGCCAGGCTGCCTGCACCGCCGTAGCTGACGGCCGAGCAGAGGTGCTTCAGCATGTCGCGGATGATCGGCCGCACCGACCCGCGGGCGGGCACACTGATCTCCATCCCCTCCGCGCCAAGCGCCTCGACGTCGGCGCTCTCAGCGTCTTCGACATCGAGCCGATCGACGATCGCCTGCAGCGACGCCATCCCGCGGAACACCTTGAACGGCACCTTCACCGTCTTGTGCGACTCGGGGATCACGACCGGCTTCTGCACCGTGTCGCCCGGTGTTTCGATCGTGCCGGCGAGCGCGCTCCCCAGCATCACCGTATCGCCGCCGAAGAGCAGCGCCTGAACCACCGCGCCGTCGCGTTTGATGCCACCGTCGGCGATGAGCGGGATTTTCGGGCCGGCGGCCGCGCGGCAGGCGACCAGCGCCTCCACCTGTGGCACGCCGAAGTTGGTGTTGAGCCGTGTCGTGCACCCACCACCGGGACCGATACCGACCTTCACACCGTTGACGCCGCGTTCGATCAGGAAGCGCGTGCCCTCGGCCGTCGCGATGTTTCCGGCGATGAGCTCGATCCCGTCGAACTGCTTGCGAAAGGCCTCGATGGCGCGACCCATCACCGCCGAGTGGCCATGGGCGATGTCGATGACGATCACGTCTGCACCGGCGCGGATCAATTCAGCGGCGCGTTCGAGGTAATCGCCTTTGGCGCCGATCGCAGCGCCCACGCGCAGGCGGCCGTGATCGTCACGGGTCGCGAAGGGCAGACGTTCCTGTTTCAAGAGATCCGCGGCCGTCACCAGACCAATGAGCGTGTCGTTTCTGTCGACGAGCGGCAGTTTCTTGATCTTACGGACGCGCATCACGTCTTCGGCGGTCGCCGCGTCAGGAACTCCCTCCCGGACGACGAGCTGATCGCGAGGGGTCATGCGCTGGGCAACAGTGCCGGGGGTGTCGACGAAGCGAAGATCGCGAGCCGTCAAAAGGCCGAGCAACCTGCGGCCATCGTCGACGACCACGAGCGTGCCGACACCGGTGCGGCGCATGGCATCGCGCGCTTCGGTCAGCGTCGCGTTAGGCCGTATGGTGTACGGATCGGCGATCACGCCGTGCTGTCGCCGCTTGACCCGCTCGACCTCGCGAACCTGCGGTTCGATGTCGCCCGATCTGAATCCACGATCGATGATGCCGATGCCGCCTTCTTCGGCGACGGCGATCGCCATCTCGGCGCGGGTGATCGTGTCCATGTTGGCCGACACGATCGGCCGCTTCAGCGTCAGGTGTTCGGACAGACGCGACGAGAGATCGATGGTCGCCGGATCCCGGCGCTCGATGACGCTGTATTGCGGGGTGAAGAGAAAGTCGTCGAACGTACAGCCGCGTACGGTCTGCAGAAGATCGCTCACGATACGTTCACTATTTCCCGAACAGCGGCTTGTAGTCTCGATTGTTCTCGCAGAAGAACTCGTCGACGCGGTTGAACTCGGGAAGCAGCGGGAACGTGCGCGTGATGAGCCACGGACCGGCAAACACATTCGGATCCTCGATCACGGCCTCGTACTCGACCGTGCCGAGGTTTGGACGTCGGAAGCGCTCCACGACGTGAAGATCTTCAGTGGTCTTGTAACCGCTGATCTCGCTTTCCTTGAACCCCACCGAATCGACAACGAGCGTGTCACCTTCCCAGTGACCGACAGAGTGTCCCATCCAGAACGGATCCGGATCGGGCGGATGGGGAGAACCATCGAGGGTGATCGTTCGCGAGAGGTGCAAGTACTCGTGAAGGATGATCAAGTGCTTCGGTGCCTGCACGAATTGCACGTAGTACGGCACCATGAAGGTCTGCGGCACGCCCGGTGGTGTGCAGCTCGAGTAGAGGCCGGTGTCATCCGGCCCGCGGACGACGCGGTACTTTTCCGCACCGGGTTTCAACGTCGGCGTACGCGGTAGCGACCCTGATGCCGCCGGCGGGGGAGGAGTGCCGCGCGCCGGTCCAGCCGCGTATCCATACACGCCGGTCAGATCGGGCTTGCCGTCGGCGGTTCGTGGCGGAGGTTGCTGATTCAACGGCACTGACGTCGTTGCGGCCACCGCCGTTGTGCCGGCGACGTTCACGGTCACGGTCTTGGTCAACGTGCCATTCACGCCGGTCACAGTCAGCGTGTAGGTCGTCGTCGCCTTTGGCGTCACCTTCAATACACCCCGGGGCATCGCGCGTCCGATCGTCGGGTCGATGGTGGTCGTGCGAGGGTTCTCAACGGCCCACGTCAGGGTCGTTGATTCGCCCGGCTTGATCGACACCGGCTCCGCCTTGAACTCCATGATGCGCGCGGGGAGCTGGCCGGCTTCCTGGTACGGCGAACGGCCCCGACCCTGACCCTGTTGAGGGGTCGCTGGCGGCGCTTGCTGGGCCGCCGATAAGGCGACGCCCGCGATCATCACGAGGGTGAAGGCCTTGGCTGTCATGAGCGGATCTTTCTGCCGTCCGGAAGCTCGATGACGGCGCTGATCATGGACGGTGCGCCACTCTTTGCCCCACCACCGGTCGCGCTGATCACGTCGCCGGGCTTCACCGTGGTACGAATCCATCCATAGGAGCGGAGGTGATTGAGGCTCATGAGCTCGATCTCCCACTCCACTGACCCGCCTTTGTCGTCCTTCACATCGAGAAAGATGAACGCATGTGGATTCGTCCACTCGAAGCGCTTGACCGTGCCTTTCACGGTGACCGGGTTGGCCATGTCGTACATCGCGGTCGAGTGATGGGCCAGTGCGCGCGTGGTCGCGAACGCCAGCCCGAGTCCGGTCGTCAGCAGTGCTCGCCGAGTCAGCATGGGTTTCTCTCTCCGTAGAGGCGAGTCTTTAGACTCGCCTTCGTGGGCGGCAGTGTATCGCATCTCGGTGCTACGCGGTCCTCAGCGTGCCTGCCGCAGTCGCATAGACGATCGCCGCGGCGATGAGCGTCGTCGAGAAGCCCCAGTTCATGGCGATGAAGACCGCCAACGTTGCGCCCACGACCGAGAACGCCCCGTTCAATCCCCAACCCCACGGAATGATGTCCGGCCTTCGTGTAGAGAGCAGCCGCATGCCTCCTGGCAGCGGAATGCCGAGGAGCACGCCGAGCGGAAGCATGATGGCGACCGCCAGGAGAATTCGCAGCGATAGCGGCCAGGGAATCGCGACGTTAATCAGTCGCGGGACGATGACTGGCGCGAGCAGTGCGACGAGAGCGATGGCGCCCAGCGCCCGCGACGTCATCGTCTGCACGCGGTGAGGATCGATGCGGCGGCTAATCAGGCTGCCGACACCGGTACCGAGTAGCAGCGAGAACAACGTGACCGTCAGGGAATACACGGGATGACCGAGCAGCAGCACGAAGTTCTGCAACAGCGCCACCTCCAGCAGCATGAAACCAGCACCGAGCGCGCCGAAGTAGGCGAGCCATCTCGGCCAGCCCGCCCCAGGACGATCGGCGCCGACCAGCAGCGGACCGACGACGAAGATGAGCACGAGCGCAGCGGATATGCCGAAGAGCGTCAGCAGCGCACTCAGCCCGTTGCCGAACAACATCGTCTTGCCGAACGCCGTTTGAAACTGGTTGGCGAGTCGCGTGGTGTGGAAAAAGAACGGACGGTCATCGGTCGTCGGACGAATATCGAGCGGGTACTCGGCGAGGAACTTTTCACGATCGGTGGCGAGAATCAGACGATGGTAATCGGCGGCACTGGTTCCACTGCGTACCATCTCCGCTGGCTCCGCCGCGATCGGGTCGGGCTCGATGCCGGGCGCGTACAGGATGGTGAACTCCAGATCGTGGGCGACCTGCTGGAGCTTCGCGACCTCGGCCTGGGTGAAAGGCGTCTTCTTCAGTAGAAACGTCGCAACGCGATCGAACCGGATGATGGCGAGGTGTTTCGAGGCATCGAGTCCGCGCTCAGCGCAGGCGGCTTGAGCGAGCGATACGAGACGCAGACCGTCGAAGACCCAGCGAGTGATTGTGAGCAGACCAGAATCGGTGAGGTGATCGATGTACTCGCCGAACGCTTCAGCGGTGTAGAGCGAGTTCTCGGTCAGGGTGTACGCGCCAGCGGCCGTCGCGGCCCAGGTATCAACCAGGGATGCTTGAATCACGTCGTAGCGCCTCGGGCTGCGACGCACGAAACTCCGGCCATCGTCCACGTGTATTGCGACGCGTGGATCCGTGTAGATGCCGCCAGAATAGGCTCGGAATCGGTCCTCCATGATATCGCCGGCGATGATCGGATTAATCTCAACCCCGTCAATGTGAGTTGCACCGAACACGAGCGCCGATAGAAGGTCTCGACCTCCACCGGGACCGATCACCAGCGCCGAGAATCCATCGGGCCGCTCGATCAGGTGATATCCGAGCGCGGTCAATTCGTAGCGAAGGTACCGTGCGTCGGATGGTTGACCCGTGCCCTTCACAATCGGTGTGGAGGCCGCAGAATCGATGTCCATGAACAACGATTCGATACGGGCTCCGTTATAGCGTGGGCTCAGCGACCAGTCGCCGTGTGTACGGTCGTACACCGCGACGCGCGAAAACGAATTCCACTTGCTGAACAGCACGCGATCGCCGAGGTGACCTTTCGTGTCAGTCACCGCAAATGGTGCCCGGCCTGCGAGCTGAGCCACGGTTGGGACGGCGAGAATGATGAGTGCAGCGTACAGGACACGCCGCCGTGTCTCGGGCGCGGCAAAGGAGAGCGCGGCGATGATCGACAGCGTCGCCGCTGTCATCACCACACCTGGCGCGCCGAGGATGTTCAATAACGGAATCAGAAGCAAACAGCCGAGCGCCGCGCCGATCAGGTCTGATGCATAGAGCACGTTGATGCGGTCGGATAGTCGCGCAAATGCCAGCGAGATGACGGCGCCGCCCGTGAAAAAGGGCAGAGACGCCAGCACATAAATCGCGATCATCAGAAACAAGTTCTGGGGCGAGTAATCGAGCCCGACGCGGATACGCACGAGGTATGCGAGCGAGATGAGCGTCGCGGCACCATGGAGCAAAGCTCCGGCGGACAGGAGGTTCATGGTCTGTCGTCGTGCGAGGCGATGTCGCAGCACGTAGACCAGCACGCCGCTCGCACTGAGACCAAACAGCGCGATCGAAATCGCAAGGAAAGCGAAGTGGTAGTACATAGTGACCGAGAAAATGCGCGTGAGCGCGAGCTCGGTCATGAGCAGTGCGGCCGACACCGCACTGATGCCCGCCAGTACCCCTCGAGTCAGGCGCTTGGTTCCGACAACTGAGTCGGGAGGTGCCAGTCGATTGACGCCAACGGTGGCGGGACCAACGTGTTTTGTCATCGCTCGAAGTCTACATGCAGCGCCGAACGGGATCGTGCGCGCGGTGTGTTCAACTAAATGCCGAGCAATTCCACACGTCCAACGCAACTGCCCACGTCTGCCCAGATCGGGCACACGCTTTGCAAAACCTCACTCCGCGATGTCCTGTTGATATCGGTAGGAGGATGCGTGAGCCGATCGATTCTGCTTCTTGCGTGTGTCCTGATTGCCGGGAGTGCAGGTGCGCAAGCGCTGCAGACCGCGACGGAGACGGCTCACACTGGCACGACGGCGACCAGCACCGCGGCGAGTGCGCCCGCGACTACGGCACAGTCGCCCACCGCATCATCTCGGGCCACATTCCGCAGCAATGTCGATCTCGTCGCGCTGAATGTCGTCGTGACCGACGGCGATCAGAAGTATGTGTCGGGCTTGGGCCCGTCGGATTTCGCGGTGTTCGAGGACGGCATCCAGCAGGACGTCTCGTTCTTTGGCGCGTCCAACGTACCGCTCGATCTCGCGATCCTGATCGATACATCAGCGAGCATGACCGGCAAGATGCAGCTGGTGCAGCAGTCGGCCATCGGCTTCCTCAATACGCTGCGCACCGGCGATCGCGCGATCATCGTCGATATCAAGGACGCCACGAAGATCATGTACCCCCTCGGTGATGATATGGACGCGGCGAAACAAGCGATCCTGGCAACGTCGCCGAAGGGCGGCACCGCGCTGTATAACGGCACCTATCTCACGTTGAAAGAAATGGTGAAAGAGCGTCGCAGCAACGGCGACGTTCGTCGTCAGGCGCTCGTGGTCCTGTCTGACGGTGACGACACCGCGAGCCTGGTGACGTATGACGATCTGATGGACCTGGCCAAGCAGTCGGGCATCGCGATCTACACCATCACCATGCGCTCGAAGTACCTGATGCAGCAGGCGGCATCCCGCGGGCATTCCTACTTCTCGCAGTCGGAGTTCGGGATGAAGGCACTGGCGCAGGAGACCGGCGCGCGATCGTTCTTCCCGACAGAGTTGAGCGAGCTGTCTGGCGTCTATGCGTCGATTGCCGAGGAACTGGCGACGCAGTATGCGATTGGCTACTCGTCGAAGAACCCGAGAATGGACGGCTCCTATCGCCACGTGATCGTTCGGATCGCAGACAAGCCTGGTGTGCGCACTCGCACGCGTGCCGGCTACACGGCCCCGCGGGCGCAGCGAACGGCGTCAGCAGTTCCGGCGACACATTGATGCAGGCGGGTCTAAAGACCCGCCTCTACGCGGTCATCTAAAGACCCGCCTCTACGAAGTCATCTAAAGACCCGCCTCTACTAAAATGGGCGGGTGCTCGGGTCCGCCCTCGCGCTAACCGCTGTCGCCTGGCTGGCGCTCCTCGTCATCACTCCGCTTGCGCCTGCGTCGCTCGCCACGCTCGTGTACGCAGCGGGCGGCGTCATCTGTCATCAACTTCCTGATCGCTCATTTCATCTGGCAGGCTTTCAGTTGCCCGTCTGCGCGCGTTGCCTTGGTATCTATGGCGGCGCCGCGGTGGCCGCGACGGTTCACGTGCTTGGTGCGTCGGTCGCGGATTCAGCTCGGTGGCGATTGCTCAGTCCCGCCGCGGCGCGTCAAGTGTTTCTGGGAACCGCTCTGCCCACCATCGCGACGGTTGCCCTCGAGTGGTTGGGCGTGTGGTCTCCCACGAACGTCGTCCGAGCCATGGCGGGTGTCGTGATCGGTGCCGGCGGCGCGTTCGTGGTGATGAGCGCGGTGGCTACGCTAAACTACAACGAATGCCTGCGACGACGGCCGATCGAGCACAATCAGATACCACCGCATATCTAATCTGCGCTGCAGCGTGGCTGGTTCCCGGTGCCGGACATCTCTGGCTGAAGCGACGTCAGAAGGGCATTGTGTTCCTCGTCGCGCTGACGCTCATGTTCGTCTTCGGGCTGTGGCTCGAGGGTGCGTTGTTTCCGTTTCAGCTTGCCGAACCCCTCGTCGCGCTCGGTGCGCTGGCCGACCTGGGCGTTGGGCTGCCATACATCATCGCGCGTGTCACTGGTGCAGGCGTCGGCCGTGTTGTGGCCATCACTTACGAGTACGGCAACACCTTCGTGATCGTCGCCGGACTGCTCAACATGCTGGTTGTTCTCGACGCGTTCGACATTGCCAAGGGCCGCAAGTGACGAGCCACTTCGGATTGATGGTGATCTTTTCGCTGTTCGTGTCGACCGTGTTTGCGACGCTCATGCGCGACGAGCCGCGTGAGCAGTTGAAGTTCGGCGGGCGCCTCTTCGCAGGGTTCATCGGCGCCGGCGTCCTCATCGGATGGCTGCTGTATCCGCTGCCGCTGTGAGGAGCGACAACATGGAACTGCAAGGCTCGATCACAGCCGCCGGCCGCCACTTCGCCATCATCGTGTCGAGATTCAACGAAGAAATTACGGAGGGATTGCTGAGCGGCGCGAGGATCGCGCTCGAAGCAGCACAGGTCCGTGCCGACGACGTCACCCTTGTCAGAGTGCCTGGTGCGTTTGAGATCCCTGTCACCGCTCGTCGCCTTGCGGAGACAGGACGATTCGATGCGATCATCTGCCTCGGATGCGTGATCAAGGGCGAGACGATGCATTTCGAGTACATCGCCTCGGCCGTCTCGCAGGGAATCATGGACGTGGGCACCTCCACAGGCGTTCCGGTCACATTCGGCGTGTTGACGACGCTGACCGACGAGCAAGCGGCGATGCGTGCCGCAGCGGGCGCCGAAAACAAGGGTCGGGAAGCGGCGCTGGCGGCGATCGAGATGGCGACGCTGTGGCGGCAAATCGGTGAGGCCGGACTGCATGAACACTGAGTCGCGATCCTCATCCGCGCTGACCTCACCCGAGTCGCGGCATCGCGCTCGCGAAGCGGCCGTCCAGATGCTGTATCAGTGGGAGGTCGGGCGCGTCTCGATGCACGACGTGCTGCAGACGTTCTGGAGCCATCCTCCCGAAGGCACGCCGTTGACGGAAGACCTGCGCGCCTTTGCGTCGTCGCTGGCATCGGGCACGGCGGAGCATGTCGCCGCGATCGATCCGCTGATCGTAGATGCGGCCGACAATTGGCGAATCGAGCGGATGAACGTCCTCGATCGGCTGATCCTTCGGCTTGCGGTCTACGAGTTCCTCCACGAGCCGGAGACCCCGGGCAAGGTGATCATCAACGAGGCACTGGAGTTGGCGCGATCGTTCAGCGCCGACGACTCGGTTCGTTTCATCAACGGAATTCTCGACGCGATCCGCCGCACGCTGTCACGCGAATGAGCACAGACGAATCCGATCAGGTCATTCAACGCCGGGCCAACCTTCAGGAACTCATACAGCTCGGCGTCGATCCTTATCCGAGGCGGTTCGAAAACGGCGTCCCGATCGGCGCGATCGTCTCGGAGCACGGCGCGAAGACGGCAGAGGAGCTCGAGGCTCCGCGCATCACCGTTCGCACTGCAGGGAGGATTCTGGCGATCCGCGGCTTCGGTAAGGCCGGCTTTCTCCAGCTCTCCGATGGGATGGCCCGCGTCCAGGTCTACGTGCGTCAGGACTCGGTCAGCGGGCACGACTATTCAGTCTTCAAGCTGCTCGATCTTGGCGACTGGGTTGGGGTCGAGGGGTATCTCTTTCGGACCAGAACGAACGAGTTCAGCATCCACGTCACCTCGCTGACGTTCCTGTCGAAATGTCTGCTGCCGCTGCCGGAGAAGTGGCATGGGCTGCAGGACGTCGAGACGCGATACCGCCAGCGGTATCTCGATCTCATCGTCAACCCGGATTCGCGGCGGGTGTTCGAGGTTCGCAGCCGCGCGGTCACCGCGTTTCGTGAGTTCCTGATCGGGCGAGGGTTTGTCGAAGTCGAAACACCGATGATGCAGCCGATTGCCGGCGGTGCCCTGGCCCGGCCGTTTGTGACGCATCACAATGCGCTCGACATGCGCTTGTACATGCGCATCGCTCCCGAGTTGTATCTCAAGCGCCTGACTGTCGGCGGCGTCGAGCGGGTCTTCGAGATCAATCGGAACTTCCGCAACGAGGGGATCTCGACGCAACACAACCCCGAGTTCACGATGCTCGAGTTCTACTGGACGTACGCCGACTACAACGATCTGATGGCGTTCACCGAGGAACTGTTGCAGCACGTGGCATTGAAGTCTGTCGGGACGGATCAGCTCACCTTCGGCGAGCACGCGATCTCGTTGGCACCGCCGTATCGACGGCTGTCGCTGCGTGAAGGAGCACGGGCCGCCGCAGCGAAGCGACTCGACACAACCGTGACCGAAGCCGAGTTGCGGTCTGCGGACACGGCCGCAGCGCTCGCCGGGAGGCTGGGCATCGCGGTGCATCCGGGCAGCGGACCAGGGAAGATCGCCGCCGACATCTTCGAAGCATTGTGCGAGGACGATCTCGTGCGCCCGACGTTCGTCTATGACTTTCCGACCGAAGTATCACCGCTCTCCAAACAGAAGCCGGACGATCCCGATACGGTCGAACGCTTCGAGCTTTACATCGGCGGCTTCGAAGTGGCGAATGCCTTCAGTGAGCTGAACGATCCTGTCGAGCAGCGCCGACGGTTTGAAGAGCAACTGCGTCAACGCGCGACCGGCAACGAAGAGGCCCACGCAATGGACGAGGACTACATCCGCGCGCTGGAGTACGGTCTGCCGCCGACCGGTGGGGAAGGGATCGGTATCGATCGATTGGTGATGTTGCTCACCAACAGCCCGTCGATCCGAGACGTCATTCTGTTTCCGCTGATGCGACCGCGATAGAGATCCGGCTGCCTTCGACTACGCCAGGCCAGGAAAGCCGGACGCTACACCATGAGGGTTCGCCTGAAGGCGGACACTACACGGGCCTATCGCAGCTGAATCGTGACGACTTTCTCGGAAGGCACGGGGCGACCGTTGAGCATCGCGGGCGTGTAGAGCCACTCGTGCGCGGCTTGCAGCACGAGACGGTCGTATAGCGGATGCGCCGACTGCTGCATCGATGCGCTGATCACGTGTCCATCGGTTCCGATTTCCACCCTGACCGATGCCGTGGGGCTACCCAGCCCCGCGATGCCCGATGGAATCGCCGGAATGATCTGGCGAACGACAACCGGCTGGCTCACTTCGGTGGGCGTAAGGTGCGTGCCCGACGATGAAGGTGCCGCCACTGACGATGGAGGTACCGTGGTCGTCGTTGGTATTGGCGAGGGAGCGGTCGCTTCCGCAGTCTTGGGCGGCGCCGGCGCCGTCGCTTTCTGTTCCTGGCGTGGCTGCGGCCTCGCGTCCGCGAGCTCGATGAATCCTGATGCGAGTGTCCTCAGGTCTTCGGCCTCGGACGTGTCCTTGAAACCGTCGGTCGCGGCGAGGGTCACGACCAGATCGAACTTTTTCGCCGCGCCAGCGCGATCGCCGCTCTTGAACTGATCACGGGCTTCGTTGAACGTCTTGCGTGCAATGCCCGGGAGCAGTCGCTTCTTCGCGTCGGAGACCAGCGACACGAACCGCGGGGACACGTCCTCCGCGGAGGGCTCAAATGTCGGCGCCGACGCAATGAGGGAGTCCACTTCGTTGCTCGCGTCTTGCGAACGACCGAGGGCCAGCAGGCACAGCGCACGGTACTGTTGCGCCTCGGGCTTCTGCACGGGCGCCAGCAGGCTCAATGCGTCCTCGTAATTGGCCGCATCGTAGAGGGCTTTGGCCTTGGTCAATGGTTCTTGAGCAGAGACCGGAGCCATTGTGCAGAGCGCAGTTACAACCGCGCACAACACACGACAGCTCGTGCCCTGAGCGAGCGTTCGTCGGCCCGGAGGCCCGACGGACGCGAGTCGAAGGGTCATCGCTGCCTCATGTCGATGGAGACCCGAGCAGGTTCTTTCATCGTCACCATGACGTTGACGCGGCGTTCGCCAAGTTGCGGATGACGGAACACGATCTCATGGTTCCCGAGCGTCTGCGCCAGATTGCCGAGTGGGGTCTCGCCGATGCGAGTGCCGTCGATGAAGACCTCGGCCCAGGGAATCGCATTGATGCTCAATGGGGCTCGTGGCAAGTCAACGGCTAGTGCCGCGGTCTGGCCGGTCGTTACATTGACGGTCCGAGTCGCGCGATATCCGATCGCGTCCGCAACCAATTCGATGACGTGCTCACCGGCCGGCAACAGGATGCGGTCCATATCGCTCGTCCCAATCAGTCGCTGGTCTTCAAAGACCTGCACCGGCACGGGCGAGGCGATAGCGATCGATCCGGGCACGGCAACAGTCTGCGCTGCAGCTCCAAAGAACAAGGACGCGGTCGCGCCAGCTTCGACCTGTACCGTGCGAGTGTTGGTGGTGCCGTTCGCTCGTATCGCCACGCGGTGCTGACCGACGGGCACATTGCGCAGAGTGATCGGCGCTACACCGCGCATTTGACCGTCCACCATGACTTCGCTGCCCGGCGGATCTGTGGTGATCGAGAGGTTCCCAGCTTCGACAGGCGCGGGTGATGGCGGCGCCGTATCGGCCCACGTGATGTGATGGATCGTGGTTGCGCCGTTGGTGATCGATACCGGCAACTCCTTGGTGTTCGAGCCATGCTGCACGCTGAGCGAATATCCCCCG
>DATCXH010000418.1:0-3880 GCA_036565925.1 Vicinamibacterales bacterium | reverse complement strand
CGAGCCGGTAGTCACGCTGAGCCACGGCCTCGGTGGCGTTCTTGAGCGCCGTCGTGGCAGCGGCAAACTCTGTAGGGGCGTAACGATCGGCGCCAGCAGCGCGCGCGGCATCGATCGCGCCCTGGGCCTGATCCATTTCCTTGTTGGGGGGAGATGTGCACGCAGTGGCGAGCACGACCAGAAGGCACGCCAGATAAGCGCGGCACCAGAGACGCATGAAGGATTGAGTATAGATGAAAGGTGTCGCACCGCACGACCGCCCGCGCGAGAAACTGGAGCGCCTCGGACCGACAGGACTCGGCGACAACGAACTGATGGCTGTCGTCCTCGGGGGTGGTGTGCGCGGTCATAGCGCGCTCGATTTGGCTAATCGCCTGATCGAGCATGCCGGCGGCCTTCATGGGTTTACGCGTCTGAGCGTCGGCGCGTTGTGTCATATCGCGGGAATTGGTCGCGCACGCGCCGCGCAAGTAATTGCCGCGATCGAACTCGGACGACGGACCCTGGTGCGGGATATGAGCGAACGTCCGCGGCTCCTGACACCCCGCCAGGTCGCGGAGTATCTGCTACCCGAGTATGGGTCGAACGCGGTCGAGCAGTTCGGCATTCTGATGCTCGACTCGAAGAATCGTGTGTTGCGAATCAAGCTGCTATCCGTCGGATCGTTGAACAGTACCGTCGTCCATCCGCGCGAGGTGTTTAGAGAAGCTGCCGCGGCAGCAGCGGCGGCCATCATCCTGTTTCACAACCATCCGTCTGGAGATCCGAGTCCCAGCCGCGACGATTTTCAGCTGACCGATCGGATGTTGGTCGCGGGAGAGATCATGGGCATCGACGTTCTCGACCATCTCATCCTGGCTGATCAGACGTACTACTCGATGACCGAGTCGGGCCACATTCAACCGCGAAGGTCGGAGTAAGAAGTACAATCGACAGGTTGTGAAGGTCCTGTACTTCGACTGCTTTGCCGGTGCGGCCGGAGACATGATCCTCGGCGCGCTGATCGATGCCGGCGTAAAGCTCGAGGACGTCCGCCGGGCGCTCGGCAGCCTCGCGATTTCACCGTCCACCGTCTGGACCGAGCGGGTCATTCGCACCGGGATTGCCGCCACAAAGTTCTGCGTCAAGGGAGAGCACGGACCGCTGGACCACGCCCACGACGACAGTCGTGGCCACGACGACCATAGTCGCGACCATGAACACGATCATGGCCTTCATCACCAGGGCCATCGTCATGTCCATACAGAGCCGCACGAGGAAAAGCATCACCACGTGCACCGGACACTCGACGATATCAACCGTCTGATTGACGGTTCGGCGTTGAGCCAGCCGGGAAAGGATCGCGCGAAAGAACTGTTTGCTCGCCTGGGCGAGGCCGAGGCCGCCATCCACGGAACATCACTTGCGCAGGTGCACCTGCACGAAGTGGGAGCGCTCGACTCCATCATCGACATCGTCGGGACGGTGTTCGCCATGGAGACGCTTGGCGCAGAGCGCATCGTGGCGTCGCCGTTGAATGTAGGTGGTGGCACCGTCCGTACCGCACACGGGGTGTATCCGGTGCCCGCACCGGCGACCGTGCGGCTATTGAGGGGCGCGCCCATCTATGCGGGCGCCCAGAAGGCGGAGATGGTGACGCCGACCGGCGCGTTGCTGATCGCCGGGTACGCCCAGGAGTTTGGTCCGGTGCCGCCGATGCGCGTGGCCCAGATCGGTTATGGAGCAGGTAATCGGGATTTCGCCGATACGCCCAACGTGGTGCGAGTGCTCATTGGTGAAGCGGATGCCGCGGCCGCCAGCCACACAGTCGTGGTCATCGAGGCCGAGATCGACGACATGAACCCTCAGATCTTCGGGGTGCTCATGGACCGGCTGTTGGCTCAGGGCGCGCTCGACGTGTTCTACACGCCGATTCAGATGAAGAAGAACCGCCCGGGCATCTTGCTCAGCGTGATTGCCGCCCCGGACAAGCGCGAGGCGTTCACAGGAACGATTTTCCGCGAGACCACGACCATTGGGCTGCGCTATCGCGAAATGACGCGCGAGTGTCTCGATCGCCGAACTGTAACCGTGACAACGAGTGTCGGAGATGTACGAATCAAGCTGGCGGCGCGGAATGGACATATCTTCAACGCCGCGCCAGAGTTCGAGGACTGTGTCCGCCTGGCTGGAGAGCACAACCTGCCCGCCAAGACTGTTCAGGCGCTGGCAATGAAAGCCTGGCTCGATGCCGGGAATCGGGAGTCATGAGAGCGCCTGCCATGAGCGAGCGAAGCGAGTCGAATTGGTCGTTTATTACCACCCCGATCTACTACATCAACGCTCAACCCCACATCGGCCACGCCTATACAACGATGCTGGCTGATGCGATCGCACGATCGCAGCGGTTGATGGGGGAGGACGTGTTCTTCCTCACCGGCACTGACGAGCACGGGCAGAAGGTGGCTCGCGCGGCGCAGAAGGCGGGCAAGGACACGAAGACGTTCTCGGACGAGGTCGCGGGCGCGTTCAGGCAGATGACTGCGGATCTGTCGATCTCAAATGACGACTTCATCCGCACCACCGAGCCCCGGCACTATGCGGCGGCGCAGGAGATCTGGAACCGCGTCCGGCAGGCTGGCGACATCTATAAAGGCGAGTACGAGGGCTGGTACTGCACGGTGGACGAGATCTTCGTTCCCGAGGCCCAGCTCGTGGATGACAAGTGTCCGACCTGCGGATCGAAGGTCGAGCGCCTGAAGGAAGAGAGCTATTACTTCCGGTTGTCCAAGTATCAGCAACCGTTGCTCGATTGGTACCGCGATCACCCGGACTTCGTTCAGCCGGAGTTCCGATTGAACGAGGTCAGGACGTTTGTCGAGGCCGGATTACAGGACCTCAGCATCAGCCGGACGTCGTTCACATGGGGCATTCCCGTTCCCGGTGATCCCAAGCACGTGATGTATGTGTGGTTCGATGCGTTGACGAACTATCTCACTGCGCTCGGCTTTGGGTCAGGTTCACCTGAGGCTGAGGCACGCATCGCGAAGTTCTGGCCGACGGTGACGCACTTCGTCGGCAAGGAGATCGTCCGTCAGCACGCGCTGTATTGGCCGGCGTTCCTCATGTCGGCGGGCATCACGCCGCCTCGCCGCATCATCGCGCACGGTTTCTGGATGATGGGCGGGGCCAAGATGTCGAAGTCGCTCGGCAACGTGGCTCGGTATCAGGAATATCAACAGGTCTTCGGGCTCGACGGGCTGCGCTATTTCGCTCTGCGCGAGATGCCGCTTGGCCAGGATGCGAACTTCTCCGACGAAGCCATTCTGACGCGCTTCAACGCCGACCTCGCGAACGATCTCGGCAACCTGGTCAGCCGCGCGACGACGATGGTGCATCGCTATCGCGATGGTGTGATTCCAGAGGCGCCACCGGAACGGGCGCAGCAGCTGGATCGTGATCTCGAGGCGGCGGTGGCGACCGCGATCGACGCGGTGAAGGCAAACTTCAACGCGTATCAGGTGAGCCTGGCGCTCCAGGACACCTGGACGCTCGTCCGGCACGTGAACAAGTACATCGTCGAGCGTGAGCCATGGAAGCTGGCGAAGGACGTGACGAACACAGACGTCCTGAACCAAACGCTGTATCGAGGCGCAGACGCGCTTCGTGTGATTGCCGCGCTTGTCGATCCGGTGATGCCCGATGCCGCATCGCGAATTCGGCGCATGCTCGGCGTGGCCAGCGAGTCGTGGACGACGCTGCGGGCGGGTTCGCTCGCGCCGGGGACAAAACTCGGAGATGTCGAACCTCTGTTCCCGAGAATTGAAAAGAATCTGGAGGAATTGCGTACCATGAGCACGGGCAACGAGTCCGCTCCTACACCGCCCGCTCCACCGGCTGC
>DATCXH010000112.1:0-6931 GCA_036565925.1 Vicinamibacterales bacterium | reverse complement strand
GCCGCGGAGGCGGACGCTTTCATGATGTCCTCGGCGAGGATTTCACCGCCTGGCCCCGATCCACGGAGCGTCGCGATGTCCACACCGTGCTCGCGCGCGAGACGACGGGCCTTCGGCGAGATCTTCGCGCCCGCTGCGGAGACAGGTTCAGGCGCGGCCGGCGCAGCAGCGGCCGCCGCTGCAGCCGGAGCGGAATCCATCTTGCGACCGGTTTGGGCCGCAGCCACGTTTGTCGGCGCCTGCTCGCCAGGTTTCAGCAACCACGCAATCGTCTGTCCGACTGGAACGACGTCGCCTTCCTTCGCCGTCACGCCGCCGAGGATGCCGTCACCCGCTGCTTCGATCTCGACCACCGCCTTGTCAGTCTCGACCTCGAGCAGCATCTCGCCCTTCTTCACCTGCTCGCCGGCCTTCTTCTTCCACGAGACCAGCTTGCCCGTTTCCTGCGCCATCTCGAGCGCAGGCATCACGACCGAAATTGCCATTAGCGACCAGCTCCGACGGGGGCTTCAGCCTTCGCTGCCGCCGCAACCATTTTCGCGACCTCTGGATTCGGTGGCGCTTCGGTCTCACGCACGGTCGGCAGTTCGCCGGCCACAGTGACAAACGGCGCGCCCGCAACGAGCAACTGCTCGGCCGGGAATCGCGTGATCACCTCGTGTCCCGTCGCCGTCACGACGATCTCTTCCTCGATGCGTGCGGCGCTCGTGCCATCCTTCGTGGGCCAGAAGGTCTCGAGTGCGAACACCATCCCTGGTTTGATCTCGTGCGGGTGCTCGAGCGAGACGAGGCGGCTGATCATCGGCTTCTCCCAGATCGCCAGGCCGATGCCGTGCCCCATCTGCAGCGCGAACGCCGCTTCTTCGTCGGGGAAACCGAACTCGGTAGCCTTCGGCCACACCGACGCAACTTCCGCGGTCGAGCGACCGGGACGAATCAACTCAATCGAGGCATCGAGATAGTCGCGGCATCGCTTATACGCGTCGACGAGCTGGTGCGACGCTGAGCTGATCGCGAAACACCGGTAGTAGCACGTGCGATAGCCCATGTACGAGTGCAGGATGTCGTAGAACACAGGATCGCCAGGACGCATCATGCGATCCGAGAACACATGCGGGTGCGGGCTGGCACGCTCGGCCGAGATCGCGTTCACGCCCTCGACGTACTCCGAGCCCGCCTCGTAGAGCACTTTCGCAACGAGCGCCACGGCATCGTTCTCACGCATGCCGGGCTTCATCGCTCGATAGAGCTCGTAGTACGCGGCATCGACCATCGCCGCTGAATGCGTGAGCAGCGAGATCTCGTCGACCGTCTTGATCTCACGGGCGTCGGACATCAACTGCTGGCCGTCAACGATGTTCAGGCCTTCCTTCTGCAGCGCAAACAGGATCGGCGGTTCGACGACGTCAACGCCGACGGGCTCTTTGTGCAGGTTGCGCTTCTCGAGCTCGACCTTGATCTTGCGGGCGACTTCTTCCGAGCGGCCCATCTCCGGCGACATCGCACCACGCATCAGTGGGATGCCGGCGCGCGAGCGCTCGCCCAGCCAGTCGCAGTTCAGCTGATGATGTTTTGCGGCGGATCCGAAATCCCAGAGGATCGGCTCGTCGCCCTGCGGCAGCAGCGTGAAGCGGCTGATCTTGTCCTGCGCCCATGTGCCGATGTGCGTGGCAGTGATGTAACGGACGTTGTTCATGTCGAAGCACAGCACCGAGCCCAGCTCCGACTTGGCGAGCATGTCCTTGATGCGCGCGAGCCGCTCGCGGCGCAGGCGATCGAAATCGATACGCCGCTCCCAATCCACCGCCATCGTGCCGTAGGTTTTGATTGCCACGTTTGGATCTCCTGTTACCGGTCCGCCTGAAGGCGGACACTACACGGCGTAGTCCGCCTTCAGGCGGACGAACTACCGGTTACACATCTGACGAGCGAGCTCGAAGACCTGCTTATCGCTCGCCACGGTGACGTCCTCGAGCGGCGGCGAGAACGGAATCGGCACGTGCATCGCGCCCATTCGTCGCACCGGACCATCAAGGTCGTAAAACGCCTGCTCCTGGATGACCGATGCGATCTCGCCAGTCACGCCGTAACGACTGTACCCCTCGTCGATGACGATGCAGCGCGACGTCTTCTTGACGGAGTCGACCAGCGTCTTCTCATCGAGCGGCCACGTCGTGCGCGGATCGACGACCTCCGCGCTCACGCCGATTTCCTCGAGCATCTTCGCCGCGCTGAGCGCGGTCTGCACCATGCTCGAGAGCGCGACGAGGGTAATGTCGCTGCCCTCGCGCTTCACATCGGCCACGCCGAGCGGAATCACGTAGTCCTCGTCGGGGACGGGACCCTTCACCTTCCGGTAGCTGATCTTGTGCTCGAAGATGACGACCGGGTTGTCGTCGCGGACGGCGGCCTTGAACAAGCCCTTGGCGTCATATGCCGTCGACGGCACCACGACCTTCAGACCCGGAATGTGACTGCACCAGGCATGCAGCGACTGCGAGTGCTGAGCCGCCGACCGGCGCGTCGCGCCCATCGTCGCGCGGATGACCATCGGCACTTTCCACTTGCCGCCGGACATGTAGTGGATCTTGGCGGCCTGGTTGGCAACCTGGTCCATGATGATGCCCAGGAAGTCGCCGAACATGATGTCGACGATCGGCCGCATGCCGGTCATCGCCGCGCCGACGCCAAGACCAGTGAAGCCGGCCTCCGAGATTGGCGTGTCGATGATTCGGTCCTTGCCGAACTCGTCCACGAGGCCGGTCAGCACCTTGAAAGTCGTGCCCGCCTCGGCGACGTCCTCACCCATGAGGACGACGCGGGGATCGCGTCGCATTTCTTCGGCGATCGCTTCCTTGATCGCCTCGCCAAACGTCAGCTCGCGTACCGCAGTTGCTGTTTCAGGCATAGATGTCCTGGTCCACCTTGCTGGGATCCGGATACGGGGCGTTGACGGCGAAGTCCACCGCACCATCCATTTCTTTAATCAATTCTTCCTGAATCCCGTCGAGCGTCGCGCGATCGGCGACGCCGTTCGCCATCAGCCACTGGCCGTGAAGCGTGATCGGATCGCGTTCGGTGACCCACTCCTGCTCCTCCGTCTTCGGACGGTAGTACGCGCGAGCGATGTCGCCGACGTGGTGGCCGTGATAGCGATACGTGATGCATTGAAGGAACGCCGGTCCCTCGAGGTTGCGCGCTCTGGCGACGTACTTCGAAGCGACCGAGAAAACCTCACGGACGTTCTGACCGTCGATCGTTTCCGTCGCCATGCCGAACGCCTCGGGGCGTTTGCTGACGTCACCGGCGGTCGATTCGGAGAAGTGCGTGTACTCGTTGTAGCCGTTGTTCTCACAGACGAAGATGACCGGAAGCTTCCAGAGCTGCGCGAAGTTCATCGACTCGTACAGCAGCCCCTGACCGAGCGCGCCTTCCCCGAAGAAGCACACCGCCACGCGGCCGTTCTTCAGGTACTTCGACGCATACGCGGCGCCCGTCGCGATACCCGCGCTGCCGCCAACGATCGCGTTCGCACCGAGGTTGCCGGTGGCCGGGTCGGCAATGTGCATCGAGCCACCCTTGCCCTTGCAGTAGCCGATCTCTTTGCCGAGCAGCTCGGCGAACATCAGTTTCGGATCGGCACCCTTGGCCAGGCAATGACCGTGACCGCGGTGCGTGCTGGTGATGTAGTCGTCGTTGTTCAGGGCTTCGCACACGCCGACGGCGATCGCCTCTTCGCCGATGTAGAGATGCGCGAGGCCGGGCATCAACGCGCGCGTGTAGAGATCGTTGACGCGCTCTTCGAACAGGCGAATCGCCACCATCTGGCGATACAACGTGAGCAGCTTGTCCTTGCCGATCTCGAGGCCGACGAGCGCCGAGTCCAACTGATTCGTTGCCGTCATGCGGGTACTCCTGACATCTTGGCCAGCACCTGAAAAATCGCGGCGAAATCCTTCTCAGTAAGCCCCATGCCGCGCGCAGCCGAGAGGTACTCATTGGCGATGGCGGTCGTGGGCAGCGGCACCTCGAGGCGGCGGCCCATCTCGAGCGCCAGCGAGGTGTCTTTCTGCATCATCTTCATGTCGAACCACGCCTCGTCCGGCATCTGCAGCACCATCGGACCGCGGTACTGCACCATCGGCGAGGCGATGACGCTATTGGTCAGCACTTCGACCGCCGTCTTGCGCGGGATACCCGACTTCTCGGCGAGCAACACCGCTTCCGAGAACGCCAGCATCTGAACGACCAGGTTCAGGTTGGTGGCGATCTTCATCGACACCGCCAGGCCGTTGTCGCCGACGTGCGTCGCTTTCATCCCGATATCGAGCAGCAGCGGCTTGACCTTCTCGAAGGTCTCGAGCTTGCCGCCGACCATCATCGTGAGCTTGCCCTGCTCGAGCGTGATGACGCTGCCCGACACCGGCGAGTCCACCATGTCGGCGCCTTTCGCGCGCGCCTTCTCCGCGAGCGCGCGGCTGGCCGCAGGGCTGACGGTGCTCATGTCGATCCACACCTTGCCGGGACCCAGGCCGGCGATGATGCCGTCTGGTCCGTTGGCGATCGACTCGAGCGCCGACGAATCGGTGACCATGCTGAAGACGACGTCGGAAGACTCGGCGACGCCGCGGGGCGTGTCCGCCCACTTCATCCCTTTATCGAGGAGCCACTGTGCTTTGGACTTGGTGCGGTTGGTGCCAGTGACCGTGTGTCCCTTGGCCATCAGGCGATCGACCATCCGTCCGCCCATGACACCGAGGCCCACGTATCCGAGGTTTGCCATAATGCGGTCGCGCGCTCACTGTTGACCCAGGTTCGACGCCCGTCAACATGTTGTAGGGGCCACCTTTAGGTGACCCTATTCGTAAGGCAGAACAGCTTGTAAGTATCCCTCGGACGCAAAGGCCGACGCAAGATGCCGCAGACACAGGAAATCACCACGCGATCAACGCTTGCCACACTCGGATTGCGACTATCGGACTGGTTCGAGCGCTGGTTTCCCGACGCCTTCGCGCTGGCGCTGACGGCGGTCGCGATCGTCTTCGTGGCCAGCGTGGCCATGGGCAGTTCTGTGACGCAGACGGCGCAATGGTTCGGCGCCGGCTTCTGGGATCTCGTCGCCTTCACGATGCAGATGTCGATGATCATCATCACCGGCTATGCCGTGGCGACAGCGCCGCCGGTGTACGCCGTGGTCAGGAAGATCTCGGAGATCCCGACCAACGGCCGCAACGCCGTGGCGTTTGTCGGGCTGTTCTCGATGCTGGCGTCGCTGATCTCGTGGAGCTTCAGTCTGATCTTCAGCGGCCTGCTCGCGCGCGAGGTGGCGCGTCGCGTGCGCGGATCCGACTACCGGGCAATTGGCGCCGCGGCGTATCTGGGGATCGGCAGCGTCTGGGCGCTCGGGCTTTCTTCGTCAGCCGCGCTGATCATGGCGGCTCCGGCCTCGCTGCCGGACCCGATCGAGAAGATCAGCGGCGTCATCCCATTGAGCCAGACGCTCGGGCTGTGGCAGAGCCTCGCGATCGCTGCGGCGATCATCGTTGCGTCCGTGGCTATCTGCTACTACTCGGCGCCGTCCGACGCCGACGCACGCGGGATGGCCGACATGGGCGTCACATATGCACCCGCCACACAGGACATCGGCAAAGCACAGACCCCTGGCGAGTGGCTCGAATACAGCCCGCTGCTGACGATCATCGTCTGCGCGCTCGGCGTTCTGTATCTGATTCGCGAGGTGGCGACTGTCGGCGCGTCAGTGATCCTCGAACTCAATCACTACGTGTTCCTGTTCCTGATCGTCGGCCTGCTGCTGCACTGGCGGCCGCGATCGTTCGTGCAGGCGATTACCGCAGCGGTCACTCCGGTCGGCGGTGTGCTCATTCAATATCCGCTGTACGCCGGCATCGTACGGATGATGACCGAGTCCGGCATCGCGACCCAGATGTCGCATTTCTTCGTCACGGTCTCGAGTCAACACACCTACCCGATCATGATCGGAATCTACTCGGCCTTCCTCGGCCTGTTCATTCCATCCGCCGGCGGCAAATGGTTGATCGAAGCACCATACATGCTCGACGCCGCCAAGACGTTGCAGGTCCATCTCGGATGGGTGGTGCAGACCTACAACGCCACCGAGGCGCTGGCGAATCTGATTCACCCGTTCTGGATGTTGCCACTTGTCGGCATCCTCGGTCTCAAGGCGCGGGACATCGTCGGCTACTCGATGTTGCAGTTCGTGGTGCACGTACCGCTCGTGCTCTTCCTCGTCTGGGCGTTGAACTACACACTGCAGTACGTCCCGCCCGTCAGACCCTGACGCAAAGCGGCTACGCCCGCGCTTGCCTCATAGCTGAGTGTGTTCTGGCGCTGTGGTTGCAGTGACTGGCCGCAGCAGACCTTTTGAGGAGGAGAACACATGAAGCGATTCATCACGTCATTCGCATTCGCCCTTGGCTGCACGGCCCTGGTGGCCAATGCCCAGGAGACGAGGACGAAGACGGAGGTCAAGAGCTCAGGCGGCGATCCGCAGGTCGTGACGTATACCGGATGTGTGCAGGCCGGTACGCAGGCAAAGACGTACGTGCTCGATAAAGTGGTGCCCGTAACCAAGACCACCACAACCGAGACGCCAACCTCGAGCACGACCACGCAGAGCACCAGCTACGTTCTCGTACCCGGCGGTGAAACGGTGACGGTGCAGGAGCACGTCGGCCAGAAGGTCGAGGTCACTGGCATGCTGGTCCCAGGCGGCGACACACGCACTGAGACGACGACCAAGACCGACCGTGAAGATGCGCCCGATACCAAGAGCCGCACGCGGACCGAGACCAAGAACGCAATGCCAGAGTTCAAGGTGACATCGATCAAGCAGATCGGCAGCTGCTAACGGCTCCTGAGACCTCAGATGAGAGGCTCAATCATCGGACTG
>DATCXH010000538.1:0-4096 GCA_036565925.1 Vicinamibacterales bacterium | reverse complement strand
TGCGCGATCGGCCCCAAGCCGTCATCCGCGCGTTGAACAGCCTGGCGCACGAGTACCGCATCGGCGGGAGCGACCACTACTACGAGGTGCGCGACACGCGTTTCAACCCGCTGCGCGCGGCGCTGCAAGCCCGCGCGTCCGAACCCGGCGACGTAGCCGACATGTACACGCCTGGGCTCGCGGCGATGTTGATTTTTCTCAACCGCACCGGCTTCAACGGGCTCTTCCGATTGAATCGTCAGGGTGGCTTCAATGTGCCGGCCGGACGTTACACGAATCCACGCATCTGCGACGAGATGCATCTACGCTCGGTCGCTGCAGCGCTCGCAAGTCCTGGCGTCTCGATCCTTCTGCAGTCGTTCGACCGCACGCTGGACGCTGCGGGTGCTGGTGATTTCGTGTACTGCGATCCGCCGTACGCGCCGCTGAGCCGCACGTCGAGTTTCGCCAACTACACGGCGGACGGATTCACCGCCTTCGATCAGCGCCGGTTGCAGCAGAAGGTCGTCGCGGCGTGCAAGCGCGGCGCACATGTCGTCGTCTCGAATTCGAGCGCCGCGGAAATTCTCAGCGCGTACACCACGCCAGAAGCGCAGAAAGCAGGACTCCAGGTTCGCCCTGTGCCGGCCCGTCGGGCGATCAACTCGAAGGCGTCCTCGCGCGGACCGATCAACGAGCTGATCATCAGCAACGTCGCGGCGGCCTTTGCGCACGTCAAGCCGAAGATGGCAAAGGCGGAAAGAGCCGGCAAGGCCAAGCGGAAGTCGGCCTGATTCCTGAAACCTGATACCTGATTCCTCGTGTGTTAGGCTAGAACGTTGACGCGAAAGTGGCGGAACTGGCAGACGCGCCAGACTTAGGATCTGGTACCCGAAAGGGTATGGGGGTTCGAGTCCCTCCTTTCGCATTACGGAACATGGAACCTGGAACGTGCTGAAGAACAGTTCCATGTTCCCGGTTCCATGTTCCACGTTCGACGGTTCCCCGTTCTGAGTTCCTCGTTCCTTGTTCTGAGTTCCAGTCTCGCGGCATGAAGACAGAGTTCACCGACGTCAGCGCCACGCAGAAGACCATCACGATCGAGATCCCGGTCGATATCGTGGACGCCGAGATCAATCGCGTCGCCAAGGGCTATACCAAGCAGGCGCGCATTCCCGGCTTCCGGCCTGGCAAGGTGCCAACCAATCTCGTCAAGCAGCGCTTCAAGGAGCAGATCCTCCATGACGTCGCGCACGGTCTGATTCCGCGCGCAGTTGATGAAGCGCTGCAAGAGCGCGGCATCGAGCCGGTGGACACCCCCAACATCCGTGACGTCGCGCTCGAAGAGGGACATCCGCTCAAGTTCACTGCCGCGATCGAGACCGTGCCGCCGTTCGACGTCGGCGATCTCTCGACGATCGCCCTCACGCGACACTCGACCGAGGTCACCGACGAGACCGTCGAGAAGACACTGCAGAATCTGCGTCAACGCGGCGCCAAGTTCGAGCCGGTCGAAAACCGCGGCGTCGAAGACGGCGACACTGTCGTGCTCGACATCGAACGCAAGGATGCCGAAGGCGGCGCGCCAGAGCGCGCGCCCGATCGGCACCAGGACGTCAGCCTCGAGTTGGGCTCACCCGCCAACCCGCCGGGTTTCGACGGACAGCTGCTGGGGCTCAAAACCGGCGAGACGAAGACGTTCACGATTCACTTTCCCGAGGACTACACGGTCAAGGAGATGGCCAACACCGACGTCGAATACACGGTGACGGTGAAGGACATCCGCCGCAAGGTGCTGCCCGAGCTCGACGACGAATTCGCGAAGGATCTCGGCGCGTTCGAGTCACTGGCTGCGCTGCGCGATCGCGTGCGCGACGATCTGCAGCAGGAATCGGAAGAGCACGCGCGTCAGCATCTGCGCACCGATCTCCTCAAGCAGCTCGCCGATCGCGTCACATTCGATCTGCCGCCCTCGCTCGTTGAACGCGAGATGGATCGACGCATCGAGGAGTTCGCCAGCCGTCTCATGCAGCAGAACGTGGACCCGCGTCAGGCGGGGATCGACTGGGGTCAGTTCCGCGAGTCGCAGCGCGATCCAGCGCGCGCCTCGGTCGCCAGCGCGCTCGCGCTCGACGAGATCGCCCGTCGCGAAGGACTCACCGTCTCTGCGGAAGATGTCGATAAAGAAATCGAACGGTTCGCTGTCAGGGCGGGCCGAACACCCGCCGCGCTTCGCGCGCAGCTCGAAAAGGAAGGCAGCGTGGCTCGGCTCGCCACCGGCCTTCGCCGGGAGAAGGCGGTTGACTTGGTCCTATCGCGTGCTAGGATTCTCTAAACTCTTAGCGACTTTGAAGTTGCACGCTGCCACGCGAGCAGTCGCCTAACTGTCGCCTATCACGAACGTTCACACACATGAGTCATGCTCAGCTCGTGCCGATGGTGGTCGAGCAGACCAACCGCGGCGAACGCGCTTACGACATCTTCTCCCGGCTGCTGAAGGACAGCATCATCTTCATCGGCACGCCGATCGATGACGCCATCGCCAACCTCGCGATCGCACAGATGTTGTTCCTCGAGGCGGAAGACCCCGACAAGGACATCATGCTGTACATCAACAGCCCAGGTGGATCGATTACCGCCGGGATGGCGATCTACGACACGATGCAGTTCATCAAGCCCGACGTGCAGACGATCTGCATCGGTCAGGCGGCGTCCATGGCTGCGGTCCTGCTGGCCGCGGGAGCGAAGGGGAAACGGTATTCGTTGCCCAACTCACGGATAGTGATCCATCAGCCGCTCATGCAGGGGCTGGCGGGGCAGGCGACCGATATCGATATCCACGCCCGGGAAATCCTGCGCATGCGCGAGCGCCTCAACGAAATCCTGGTACACCATACAGGTCAACCGTTTAAGCGGATTCAGGACGACACCGAGCGCGACTACATCATGTCTGCAGATCAGGGCAAGGATTACGGGATAATCGATGACGTCATTCGGAAACGGGTGTAACATCGAAGGGCATTGGTCTATGGACCTCCGGCGCTTGAACCGACCTGGACCTCCCCTAGCCTCCGGCCAGATTGAGGCCGAAACACCTGTCAGCACCTAATAAGTCCAGAGTCCAGAGCCCACACACATGGTCAAAAAGACAGGCGAGACCGAGATTCTCCGCTGCTCGTTCTGCAACAAAGATCAGAACGACGTTCGCAAGCTGATCGCGGGACCCACGGTCTTCATTTGCGACGAGTGCGTGGAAGTCTGCAATGACATCATTGCCGACGACAATCGTTTCGAGAATCGCGGCGTCCGTTCCTCGCTGCCCTCCCCGCCCGAGATCAAGAAGTTCCTCGATGAGTATGTGATCGGACAGGAGCGCACGAAGCGCAAGCTCGCGGTCGCGGTCTACAACCACTACAAGCGGATCGAGATCCAGAAGCAGCCGCGCAGCCGAAACGATGTCGAGCTGACCAAGTCGAACATCATGTTGATCGGGCCGACCGGCACCGGCAAGACGCTGCTCGCACAGACACTCGCCAAGTTGCTCTCGGTGCCGTTCACGATCGTCGATGCGACCACCCTCACGGAAGCCGGCTACGTCGGCGAGGACGTCGAGAACATCATTCTCAAGCTGCTGCAGGCCGCCGGTGGTGACATCGAAAAGTGCCAGCAGGGCATCATCTACATCGACGAAGTCGACAAGATTTGCCGCAAAGACGAAAACCCCTCTATCACCCGTGATGTCTCAGGGGAGGGTGTCCAGCAGGCGCTGCTCAAAATCCTGGAAGGCACCGTCGCCAACGTCCCGCCGCAGGGCGGACGCAAGCACCCGCACCAGGAGTTCTTCCAGGTCGACACGACCAATATCCTCTTCATCTGCGGTGGCGCGTTCGTCGGCCTGGACAAGGTGATCGACCGCCGCGTCGGCAAGAAGACGCTCGGCTTCAAGGCCGACGTAAAGTCAGTGAGCAAGCGCGACGTCGGCTCGACGCTGGAAGCGGTCGAGCCTGAGGATCTGATCAAATACGGCCTCATTCCCGAGTTCGTCGGCCGGCTGCCGGTCGTCGGCACGCTCCACGAGCTCGACAAGCCAGCCCTCATCCAGATCCTGACGCAACCC
>DATCXH010000641.1:0-7630 GCA_036565925.1 Vicinamibacterales bacterium | reverse complement strand
GCGGTGGGCGAAGGCTCGATTGCCATCTCATTCGTACACCGCACGCTCACTGAGTGAAGGATCACGTCATGCCGGCATCGCCCACCTGCGATCACATTCAGGCCATTTCCACCGTCAAGCACCCGCAGCGTCACGTCTGCGAAGAGTGCGTCAAGATCAAGGCGCAGTGGGTCCACCTGCGGACCTGTCAGAACTGCGGGACGACGCTGTGCTGCGACAGCTCGCCCAATCGCCATGCCAGTGCCCATGCGAAGGCGAGCGGCCATCCGGTGATCGCATCCGCCGAGAGCGGTGAGCGCTGGCTGTATTGCTATCCCGACGACGCGTTTGCCGAGTACTGATGGGCGTCCGCCTGCCGACGACAACCGGGTGGCGCGTCAGCCTGACTACAGGCCTGCTGACTCGAACGGGACTTCCGACGGCAATCCCACATACTGCTCGGCCAGGCTCGTCATCGCCGCGCGCGAGCTGGTGAGGTAATCGAGATCGGCAATCTGTCGCTGGTGATCGAACGCGCTTTCGTCCGGCGCGCGATGCAGCGTCGACGTCATCCACCACGAGAACCGCTGCGCCTTCCACACCCGGCGTAGGCAGACGTCCGAGTACGTGTCGAGCCACTCCGTCTGACCGCCTTCGTAGAACGCCTTCAGCGCTCTCGCCAGCACCAACACGTCGGACGCCGCCAGGTTCAATCCCTTCGCTCCGGTCGGCGGAACGATGTGCGCGGCGTCGCCGGCAAGGAACAGACGGCCGTAGCGCATCGGTGCCGCGACGAAGCTGCGCATCGGCGTCACACCTTTCTGAACGATGCGGCCGACGTTCGGCTTCCAGCCGTCGCGCGTCGTCATTCGCGTGAGCATCTCCTGCCAGATCGCTTCGTCTGACCAGCGCTCGATCGGTTCGTCGGGCGGCACCTGTAAGTACAGCCGCGTGATCGTCGGCGATCGCATGCTGAACAGCGCGAAGCCGCGCTCGTGAAGCGTGTAGACGAGTTCGTCAGAAGACGGGGCTGCTTCAGCGAGGATCCCGAGCCAGCCGAAGGGATACGTGCGATCGTAGGTGGTGAGCACGCCAGTCGGGATGGACGGCCGGCAGACGCCGTGAAATCCGTCGCAGCCGGCGATGACATCGCACTGAACCTCATGATCGACATCGCCATGCCGGAAGCGGATGACCGGACTCGACGAATCGATCGCGCCGACAGACAGCTGATCCGCCTCGAAATACAGAGGTCGCGAGGTCGCGATCCGCGCCTCGATCAGATCCTTGACGACTTCGTTCTGCCCGTACACCGTGATGGCCTTGCCGCCGGTCAGATCGCCGAAGGCGATGTGATGGCGCTGTCCGAGGAAGGAGATATAGACGCCGTCGTGACGCAGGCCTTCCTGTCGAAGCCGTGCGCCGACGCCCATCGCGTGCAGCAGATCGACGGTACCCTGCTCGAGCACGCCGGCACGCACGCGATCGATCACATACTCGCGGCTGCGGTTCTCGACGATCACGGAATCGATGCCGTTGAGATGCAGGAGATGCCCGAGCATCAATCCCGCTGGGCCTGCCCCGACGATGGCGACTTGTGTCTTCAGAAGCGTCATGCACTCCAGCTTTCGCGCGTCACGCGCTCCCGATCAAGATCCCAGAGGCGAACACCAGGAGTCCGCCGACCACGACTTGCAGTGCCGCGCGCCAGAACGGGGTTTCCATGTAGCGGTTCTGCACCCACGCAATCGCCCACAGCTCGATGAAGACCACCACCATGGCGATGACCGTCGCCGTGCGAAACTCCGGAATCAGATACGGCAGTGCATGCCCGAGTCCACCAAGGGCGGTCATGACTCCGGATGCAATGCCGCGCTTCAACGGAGACCCGCGTCCCGAGATCGATCCGTCATCTGATGCCGCTTCTGTGAAGCCCATCGAAATACCGGCACCGACCGACGCAGCGAGCCCAACCAGGAACGTCTTCGACGTATCGCCGGTGGCGAACGCAGCGGCGAAGATCGGGGCCAGCGTGGACACCGAGCCGTCCATCAATCCGGCGAGACCCGGCTGCACCCACGTCAGCACGAACTCGCGGTGGGCCTTCGCGTCTTCAGCGGCGCGTGCGTGCGGCGGCAAGTGCTCGCGCAGTAACTGCTGCCAGGTCGATTCGTGGCCGGATTCCACCGCGGCCAGGCGATCGAGCAGCTCTCGCGTGCGCGCGTCGCTCGTTCGCTGTGCGGCGCGCTGATAGAACTCGAGCGCTTCCATCTCCATCCGTGCGGCTTCCTCACGGATCCGGTCGGGGCCGAGATTCTGCACGAGCCAGACGGGTCTGCGGCTGTAGAAGCCGGCGACGTGCTCTCGCCGCACCAGCGGAATCGCCTCACCAAACCGCCGCCGGTGCTCGTCGATCAATGCTGCACGATGCGAGTCCTCTTCGCCTGCCATCTCATCGAACAGCTGCGCAGACTGTGGATAGTCGCCGCGTAATCGCTGCGCATACCACCGGTAGATCCGCGCGTCGTCTTCTTCGGATGAAATCGCGAGCGCGAGGATCTCCTGCTCGGACAGGTTCTTGAACTGGCGTCTGTGCGCTACGCCGGGAATCATCGATACCTCCGACCGTTCGATTGTGTCTCGGCGCTGGTGTGCGGATCGAGCGCTATTGCCGCTCATCCCCGTGACGATTTCTCGTTCTCGAGGCAGATCTCAATCAGCTCTTACGCGGTCACGGCGAGCTGCGCCACGGTGTATGAACGTGGGCGGCAGCCGGAATGTCATTCGCGCTCCGGGAGACGACGAATCGAGTGCCGATCGACGAGCGACCTGAACGTACCCAATCGTGTCGAGCAGCGATGACGCGGCGAGCGCGGCACCACCGTGTCCGAGACCGGCGAGGAAGCGGCGGCGGTCGATCGCGTGCATCAGAACGTCAGCGTTGTATCGCGCACTCGTACGAGCCTGCCGAGGCAGTCGGGCCGGTCTTGTACTTTGGATAGGCCGGATACGAACACAGTGGCAGGCTCTTCTCCCCCGCCGTAACTGTGACGGACATGCCGGGCGCCTTGTTGGTCTCGACCCACTCGAAGAGCAGTCCGAGCTGATCGTAGCGGTTCGGAATCGGCAGCGATGGGACAGCGCGCCCTTGGCCATCGACGATGTAGTTGGTGCCGCTCAATCCGTGTCCGGTCTGCGGCATCACGAACAAACGGGCGAAGCCGTCCACGACAGCGCGACCCATGCGATCGATCACGGCCTGGTAGTAGTCCAGCTGCGCGCCAGGCGAGGCAAGCGTGTCGTTGGTGCCGATGGTGACGATCATCTTGCCACCTCGTTTTTGAAACGCCGAGAGATCCGGGTTCGTCCCGTCGAGAATGGCTGACAGTTCGGCGCGCCGGTCCCTGAACGCACCGCCTTCCACGTAATCGAGCGGATTCGCCGACAGGTTCTTCATCAGGAATCCGGTGACGCCCAACACGCCAAGATGCGTGTGCGCTGGTGCGCCGTCCGCCGCTCCCTCCTGACCTCGAAAGCGCGCGTTCATGATCAAACCGCTGCCAGACGGATCGGTGTTGGGCAGCCACATGCCAAACGTCCTGGCACCGTGCGCCAGCGGCGCGGCGAATGGATAGCGCGCGTACGTGAATTGAAGCGTCGAGATCTGACCGTCGGTCAGGCACGCATTGGCGCTGGTGTCCTCCGGGGTGGGATCGACATTGTTCGGGCAGCGCTTTGCCGCCCACGGCTTGCGGTTCCTGGCACCTTGCGTGACGTCGAACACGGCGCGGCACGCCATGTAGTTGTTGATGATGCCGTCGGCGAGACCATCGAGCCCGTCGCATTGACGCATGAACTCGCCGCGAATGGCGTTCACCTTCGCCGGAGTCACCCAGTTGGCAAGCGGCTTCTCGCGAATGCGAATCAACTCCGGCGCAAGCATGAGAGTCGAGAACCCGACGATCGGCACATTGGCAGCGATACCGTCGTAGTCCGCCGGATAGCGCTGCGCGACCGTCAACGCCTCGCGGCCACCCTGCGAGGTACCGATGTAGTAATTGAACCGCGGCCGCTCACCGTACGCCCGCTCGATGATGACCATCGCGGCGTCGTGGGTCTTCTTCATCTGCGCGTAACCGAGGTTTCTGATCGCCTCCTCGTTCAGCGCCCAATCGTCCGAGACGTTCACGCCGGGCGGCACACCGCGGCCGGCACCGCCGCGTGCGCCAAATGCCATCTGGTGCCCTGAATCGCTGCCGTACGTCGCGAAGCCGCGATCGAGCAGCGTCGGCCCCTGTGCACCCGGGCCGCCTC
Organism: Vicinamibacterales bacterium; assembly: GCA_036565925.1. GTDB lineage: Bacteria > Acidobacteriota > Vicinamibacteria > Vicinamibacterales > UBA2999 > Gp6-AA40. Next base: position 3,337 of record DATCXH010000641.1, on the reverse strand, counting down.
CGGTCAGGTTCGGAATGATGCCGTTCATGCCGCCGCCACCGAGTTGCGCCGCGCGACGCGACCACGACGCGGGCAGCACGACACTGAAATTGATCGGCCTGGCGGTCGTGGCAGTATCGATCGGCGCCATCGATCCGTTCACGCGACAATGCGCCGGCACGCCGTTGGTGGCCTCGACCCATGACGGAGCAGATACCGTGACGGTCCGCACTGGCTCGCCAATGGCGGACGTGGCGATTGAACTGCCCAGCCGCTCGGCGGTGCACGCCGCCGCGGTCAGCCCTTGACCCTGGCCGGCTGATGTCACCCTGAACTCACCGAGTGGTGGCGGCGTCACGCGCTGCTCCTGCGGCTTCCTCAGCTGCGGGATCCATCCGTACGGGATGCGATACGCGCGATACACCGCGTTCGATGGATTCGCTCCGGCGCCAGCGAACATCGGAAACATGTATTCCCAGACGATCGCGCCCTCTTTGGTGACCTCGAAGAGTCGGCCGCCAGCGCCAGCAGTGACGAGCGTGTTGCCGTTCGGCAGGCGCTGAGCACTGCTGATGTTGGTGCTGAAAAATCGTGGATTCGTGTAGGACCAGATCAGCTCGAGCGTCACCGGATTGATCTCGAGGACTCGCGATGTCGAGCGTGCGAACGCGCCGATACCATCGGGCGCGATCGGATTGGCGAAGCCGTATCCGCTGGATCCACCGTTGTCGAAGACCAGCAGGTTCCCCGCTCCTGGCAGCCCCTTCGGGATCAGGTGCGCGTGATGCTGTCCGATGATCTGGCGTATCGCGCGCAGTTCCTTCGACGCGCTGAAGTCAGGGCCAAGCTGCCAGACGATCTTGCCGTCGCGGCCGACGATCGCGAGCAGACTGGCTTCGCGGCTGCTGATGATGACGTTGTTCGGGGCGAACCGCTTGTCGCCTTTGTCGAACCACTGATTGGGGCCGACATAGGTCGCCGAGTTGATGTGCAGCCAGTCGTAGCTGCCTCGCGGTTTGTTGAAGGCGCGCGCGGCCTTGATCGCGCTCCGCGCATCTGGTGCGAACCCCAACTCCTCGATGTGGTCGCTCGCCACCCAGTCCCAGACGATCTCGCCTTTCGACGACACCTCGATCAGTCGATCGTCGCCGAGCATCACATCGGCAACCTTCGGCTGCATGCGGTCGGTATGCGTCAGGATCAGCGTGTTGCCGTTGTTCGCATCAGGGGTGGTCTCAGGCGAGTAGTAACCCGCAGGGAAACTTTCCAACTGCCAGTCGTGGTGTTGACGTGCCGACCACACCTTGCCGCCCTCGCGAGTCGCGATTTGCTCGGCGCGAGAGAACTTCCACAGCTCTTTCCCATCGAAGTCGCGACGGATCAACTCCATCGACTCCTGGTACGGCGGACGTGCGCCGCTCGCCGACATGACGATGCCGCCAGGCAGCACGCGCGCCGGACCGCCGGCCGAATTATTGAAGTCGTCCCATCGCTTGACGACAGTGCCGTTCATGTCGATGACCAGCACCGCCGGCGTGCCCAGCGGCGACAGCACCGTGAATCCGTTCCACGACTTGTCCGGGTCGTAGATCGTGGTGCCGGTGGGATACACGGTCTGGGCCGTCGGTCTTGTCGCGAGCGCGTACAGCACGAGGGCGGCGGCACTGGCTGCGGTCAGTCGGTTCATAGGCTCATCCTGCGATTCTCGCGAAGGCTAATACACCGGCGCGCATGTGTCTCGGTCAAAATTCGCGCAAGCTTGCCGGGGGCTAATCACGATCATTGCCCATACGTGCAAGAATCGAGATCTGACCCACCCTGGGGGCGCACATGAAAACACGAGTGATCTGGACGCTGGCGATTGGCGTAGCCATCGCGATATCGGTTCAACTGTTCGCGCAAACTCGTGGCGCCGCGCAAGCCACCCGCGAATCAACCTGGACCGCGCGCACACCGTGGGGCGATCCCGATCTGCAAGGCGAGTGGACCACGGAAGGTGAATACGGCGTGCCATTCGAGCGTCCGAAGGAATATGGCACGCGGCAATTCCTCACCGACGCGGAATACGCCAAGCGAATCGAGGACGTACGCGTCCGCGACGAACGCGATCTCGCGCGGGTCGACGTGCTCTCCGGCAAAGTGGACGGCCCGAACGCCCCAATCCCGCATTGGCGTGAATACAACACAACCTCGCGTCGCACCTCTCTCGTCATCGATCCGCCCGATGGTCGTCTGCCGCCGCGAACGTCGCAGGCAAGCCGGGTTCCGGTCCAGCGATGCGGCAGCCTGCAGCGCGGCGAGCCGTGCGACTCCTACGAAGACTACGGCCTCGGTGTCCGCTGCATCGTGCATGGCGGCGGTCTTCCCGATGCGATGATTCCCGCCGTCTACAACGCCAATATGCGCATCGTGCAGAGTCCCGGATTCGTGGCGATCAGCTACGAGCTCATTCACGATACGCGCGTCATTCCGGTGGACACGTCAGAGTCGAAAGGGCCGTTACCCGCGATCCGCACCTACATGGGCCTCGCCCGCGGACGATGGGACGGCACGACACTGGTTGTCGAAACCAGCAACTTGAAAGCGACGACGCGCGGCGCGTCACCGAGCCTCCGATTGATCGAACGGTTCACACGAACCGGCAAGGACTCGATGGACTATCAGGTCACGTTCATCGATCCGGCGACGTGGACCGCGCCATGGACCGCAGCGCTGGACATGAAAGGACGCCCCGACACTGCCGGCGTCTTCGAGTACGCGTGCCACGAGGGCAACTACGGCCTCGAGCACATGCTCCGGACCTCGCGGCTGTACGACAAATGAACTTTGGAGCCGCACGCCTGTCGGTGCAAATCAGTCGTAGTGTCCGGCTTTAGCCGGACCGGCCACCGTCCCCCTTTAGCCGGCCGGCCACCGATTAGAGCGCCCGGCGTGCGAGGGCGATCCGGCTGCATCCATCGATCACGTCGAGGAACTTCTGATACTCGCTGCGGCCGACGACGAAGGGATTCGCGTCGTTGCGACCGCGTGACGACAGTCGCATCAGCCAATCCTGAAACGGCACCATCAACGGATGGTTCTGCAGCCACGCATCGGCCCCCGCGTCGACCGTCGTCTTCCTGAAGTGACCGACCGATGCGATGTAGGTGTTCATCGCCTCGTCATTCAGCAGTCCTGGCGTCAGCCACGATCCACCAAAGAGCGCCGCTACGTGCCGTTCGCCTCGATCGATCACTGGGATGATGAAACCCATCGAGCCGGGCGTGTGGCCGGGCACAGCCACCGCGCGCACGCTGACATTGCCGAGGGTGACTGACTCTCCATCCCGCAGCTCACCATCTCGCTTGGGGGGTGCGGC
>DATCXH010000537.1:0-2211 GCA_036565925.1 Vicinamibacterales bacterium | reverse complement strand
GCTTCAGCGTATTGTCGGCCGAGCCGCTCAGGAGCCGCGTGCCGTTGACGCCGATGTCGACCGACAACACCGCATCGTTGTGCTCGGTGTAGGTCTGGATTGTCGTCCCCGCGGCCGGATCCCAGAGTCGGATCGTCTTGTCGTCCGAGCCCGAGGCAATGCGCGTGTCGTTCGGGCTGAACGCCACGCTATTGACGGCCCCCGTGTGCCCCGACAATTCCGCGAACGACGCGCCCGTCTGCGTGTCCCAGACGCGCACCGTGCCATCTTCGCCGCCCGAGACGATCTGCGTGCCGGCATGGTTGAACGCGACAGCAATGACGCGACCGACGTGTCCCGTCAGCGTGTGGACGAGCGGGTCGCCGGTCCTCGCGAGATCCCAGACGCGAACCGTTGAATCGAACGATCCCGACACGAGACGCTGGCCGTCCGGCGAGAACGCGGCGCATTCGACGACATGCGTGTGCCCCGTCAGCGTCTTGACGCTGGTCTTGCTCTGCAAGTCCCAGATCGAAATCTTGCGATTATTGTTCGTCGCCGCGGTGATCGCGACCTGCGTGCCTGCCGCGTTGAAGGCGGAGCCGAGTCCCGGATCCACCTGGAACGCCGCCGCGTCATCCCGCGTGCGCTCGTCGAGGTCCCACGTGCGGACGATGCTGTCTGCCGAGCGCGTGAAGAGGTGCTTGCCGTCGGGCGCGAACGCGACGTCGTTGAACGCGCTCGCCTCGCCGGGGAGCAGCTGCATTTCGAAGGATCCGACCACCGAAGTAGGGAGCGGCGCGTTCGGCGAGGGCGTGTAGAGCCGCTGGTAGTCGTTGTCCGCCGGGGGATGCAGCGTCACCGTCATCGGAATACCCGTGTTCGGATCGACGAAGTCGAACACGAGCCCCATCAGTCCCGCCTCGATCTGCGCGAGGAGCAGATAGGGCAGGTACTTCTCGGAGATCAGCGTTTCGCAGTCGAAGCCCGATGTAACGAGATCGCGATCGAACATGGCTTCACTCCTCTCGCGATGAGCGGGCGAGCCCGCAGAATTTCAATTGCACAGCGCGTCGATCCCTCGCCGGGCCTACGCGTTTCTGCACGCTACGGCCACGTCCCTACGCCGCCGGTCCTGAGCCGCTTCACTTCGCTCTGCACTCGCTGCCATCACGTGACTCCGTCGCAGCTCGGTTGCACCCCATCAAAACGCTTCCACGGGCGAATTGCCATCGACCAGGGGTGCATCGCGCGGTGCACCACCGCCGCTCGGGTACCTTTTATCTCTTTTGCGCCTCCTCGATCTTCTCCTCCCCAGCTTCACCTGGATGTGCGCGTGCTGCTCGCCCGCTTCCGGCCGGAAGCTGAGTTGGATGTACACGGGGAAGTTCGAGGATCGGGTCCGCGTACGACTGGACGAACTTTCCAGTCGGCTCGGCGATGCCAACTGGCTTGAGCGTGCTTTCGGCGCCGGTCACCTACTGATCGTGACGCTGCTGCGCAGACTAAGTGGATCGAGTGAACTGGAAAAAATATTCGAAACCTCTGCGCCTACGTCGCGCGTGGCGAAGCGCGGCTCGCCTATAAGCGTGCTTTCGACGCGCAACTGGCGGTGTGCACGTCCAAAGTCAGTGACCGGCTTATCAGCGTCCGCTCTGGGTCGTGAGCGAACTATCTGTTGAGTCCGCAATAGGGCCAGGAGCGGACATTTGCTCAGGGACCCGCGTCCTCTCGGAAGAGAACACCAAAACCACGTGTGTCTTGGCGAGCGTAGGTTGTAGCATCATGGTCAGGACTCAGGGAGGTAGGTGTCTATGCGTGCCCGCACATTCATGCGCCTTATCCTGGTGGCACTTGCAGCATGCGCTGCGGACGCCTTCGCCGTGGACCCGGATGTTCCACATCACTTTCTGCGCGTGGGGGTCGTGCAAACGAACGATAGCGCGCAGATCGCCCGTGTCATCACAAACACCCTTGAGGGCGCCGGCTACCAAGTGGAAGTGCTGTCCAGCGCGGACAGTCCCGCACGCGATTGGCTAGCAGATCGGACAGACCTCGATGCCGTCGTGCGCGCCTCATGGGACGCGCCGGCGAAGGAAGCGACGGCGCTGCTGTACACGCACGGCTCTAAAGCACCCCGATGGGTCAGACAAACCGGCGACAATGCGCCACGCGCGGCCGCAGCATCGATTCTCGAATTATTGGCGGAGGCCACGTCAACCTTGCCGATCA
>DATCXH010000374.1:0-3009 GCA_036565925.1 Vicinamibacterales bacterium | reverse complement strand
CTATACCGACGGCTGCGGAGTCGAGAAATCGACGACGGTCGTATGTGTTGTCCGCGGACATGGTCGCCTCCAGTTTTAGCGGTTAACGACTGACGCACCGGATTGAACGCAGCGCGCGTCTCAGCCGCGAACAATTCCGGTTGCTCCCATGCGGCGAAGTGGCTGCCCTCCTCGACTCTGTTGAGCATCTGGCGATATCAAGGTGTAATCGACGCGACCTGATTCACGGCCATCTTTCATTGGAGCGCTTGGCTACTGGAGAGTAGCGCGATCGGCCGGAAGTGATGGCCGCTCGGACTACGAAACCATCGACGGTCAGCTCACAGAGACCTCTCACCAAGCCGAACACGGCGATTGGCCGCTCGTGCTCATCCGTCCTCGTTCGCGCCTGCGTGATCGCCTCGCGCGTGTCTTTCACCCCAACGCCGCATCGCGCGGAGGATCGGCCCGAGCTCCCGGCCCTTCGGCGTCAGGAAGTACTCCACACGGGGCGGGTGCATCTCGTAGGTACGGGTTGCGATGACCCCATCAACCTCGAGGCTCTTGAGGCGTGCCGAGAGCACGCTCGGCGTGAGGCCAGGGAGTGTGGCCTCGAACTCTTGAAAGCGGCGCGCGCCGTGGAGAAAGAAATCGCGCAGAATCAGGATGGCCCAACGGTCTCCGATGATATCTAGCGTGCTGGCAATCGGGCACTCGAGCTCGTACTTCCTGGCCATCTCGTTCCCTCCGAAGAGTTCGCCTTTCCAACGTTCACCTTGACAAATTACGCTCTAAACTAGTTATTAGCTAGTCACTCGTTTTAAACTAGTCTCTCGAAGACTCCCCTGCTCCGCGCACGAGCTTCATGGATCGGATCGCAACAGTGGCGAACCGATGATCGAGCGGGAACAGGAACCGTCCGACGAAAGGCACCGTGAGGAGGTTCGACATGCCCGCAAGTGAGATTTTTCTGATCGACATGGCGCTGGGTTATCTGGCCTGGGCGCTCATCATCGCGACCTACGTCTGGCCGCGCCTGAATGCGATGGATCGTGCCGAGGCCCACCGCGCGATAGCGACATTCAACAGCTTTCGCTTCTTTGGCCTGGTCTTTCTGCTGCCCGGGTTCGTGGGACCGAACCTGCCCGCGGGCTGGACCGCAGCAGCTGCCTACGGCGATCTCGCAACCGGCCTGCTCGCGATCCTCGCGCTAGTGACTGTGCGCCAGCGTTTCCTCTTCTTGCCGTTCGTCTGGGCATTCAATCTTGTCGGCCTGGCCGACCTGGTGAGCGACACAGTGCGTGCTTCGAGTATGCACCTCCCGTCGATGGCCGGTCAACTCGGGGCTGCTTTCGCGATCCCCATTCTCTACGTCCCGGCTCTCTTCTGGATGCACCTCCTGGCGTTCTGGCTGCTGCTGCGATCCAGGCGCGCGTCGCTTGGGGCAGCAGACGCGACGATGTCGGCCGCGCACTGAGCAAGAGGAGTGAATCCGCTGCGAAGGGAACGCTGACTTCGACGCGGTCGTCGCGGTCCAGGTGCGATGCCCCGGATGGCACGATTAGCGGCCCAGCCATGGTGCGCGGTATTGATTGGGGCACCATCGTCGATCGACGGGCACATGGTGACACGCTCGTCCTCGGGCTCGCTCGCGCTCAGGACGCAACGGTGCTGCACCCTGCGCGTTTGGCGTCTGAACACGCATCCCAAGCTGGAAAGACCAGAGAGGGTCCCGTCGTTCGAAGCTCAGCCCGCGCGCAGTGCGACGGCCGGTTCAATGCGCGCCGCTCGGAGCGCCGGGATCCAGCATGCGCCGATCCCGACAAGGGCCATGATCAGTGCCACGATGGTGAGTGTGACCGGATCATGCGGAGACACTCCGAACAACAGGCCCCGCATGAGCCGCATCAGCGACAATGCGCCCGCGACGCCGACCGCGAGCCCGATGAGGACGAGCCGCCCACCTTCCGACAACACCATGCGCTGAACCCTGACGCTGTCAGCACCGAGGCTCATCCGAACGCCGATCTCGTTCGTTCGGGCGCTCACCGAGAACGCCAGCACACCCGCTATCCCCACCGCCGCGACGATCATGGCAAGAATGCCGAAGGACGACACGAGCATCGCGTTCAGGCGCCTCGGCGCCACACTTTCGTCGCGGATCTGGTCCACGGTCAGCACCTTCTCGATGGGTTGCTCCGGGGCCGCCTGTCGCACGACGCGGGTCGCTGCCGCGGCGATCGACGACGGATTCAACCTGGTGCGAATCACGAAGCCGCCCGAGGGGAAATCGCCCTGCGCGAAGGGAATGAAGGTGGCCGGAATCGGCGTTGCGTCGAGCCCACCGTCCTTCGTGTCCCCCACCACGCCGACCACCGTGCGCCAGTCGCCCGAGACACCGATGAACTTCAGCACTTCGCCGGTCCACGCCACCCGCTGGCCAATGGGATCCTGATTCGGAAATAACTGCTCGGCGAGCGTCTTGTTCAGGATCACGACACGCTGGCTCCCCGCGCGATCGGTGGACGTGAATGCCCGTCCCTGCAGCAGCGGAATTCCCCCGGCGCTGAAGTAGTCGGGACTCGCTGTGCGATATTCGGAGTGCGGCTGCGCCTGCCCCGGTGCGACCGGGTGGCCGTCGGCCTTGATATCGAGCGTGATGCCCGCTGCACGGAGAGGCATGGTGGACCCGATCCCCACCGCCGAAACGCCGGGCAGCGCTGCGAGCTGGCTCCGTATCTGTTCGTACTGCGCGACGGTCGCCGCGGGACTCGCGCCGTCGAAGTCCTTCGGCACTTCCATCGTCAGCACGTTCTCCGTGTCGATGCCGGAGTCGACGTGTGAGAGGCGCTGCATCGTTCTCGTCAGCAGTCCAGCGCCCGTAAGCAACATCACCGACACTGCGATCTGCGCGACGACGAGCGTCTGTTGAAGTCGTTGCCGGCGGACGTTGCCGGTCGTGCGCCTGCCGCCGGCGGCCAACGAGGCACCGAGCGTTCGCTCGCTCGCGAGACCGGGTGCGAACGAGAG
>DATCXH010001082.1:0-3021 GCA_036565925.1 Vicinamibacterales bacterium | reverse complement strand
GCCAGTCCGGCAACGCCGCCCTGCGCGCCGGTTACTTTCGTCGAGCTGTTGAACATAAACGTCTCGCCGCTGGCGAGCGTCAGGGTCATCTTGTCCGTATCGACCGACTTCAGCTCGCCTTTCGCAGTTTCGGACTTCTGCGCCTGACCAGCTGGAGCCTGTGAGGCAGCCGCCTGAGCGGCCGAAGCTTGCGGTGCCGGTGCCTGTGCGAACGCGGATAAGCTGAGCGCGGCAACAAACGCAAGTGAACCGAGCATCGTGACAAATCTACGGGTCGAAGTACGCATGACTGGACCTCCGTCGCGTGCAGCGGGCGAAGAGCGTGCCAATGCTTTATGGAGTGATGAAGCGGGAACGATAAAACTCAAGTACACGCGGATCGCGTAAAGCTTTCACGGCACTGTACGGATCGTGCGTAGTTTTTATCGAGTGGTGTCCGTGGCGAGACCGGCCGTCGAGCCAGACGAGGGGACGTCACCGAGGAACCATGCGAGATCGCCTTTCGTCCCGCTGCGCTCCCACACCTTCGCATAGACGCGCTGCAACGTCTGGCGCGTGACGGCACGCATTGCGATCTTGTTTGCCAGCTCTTCGGTCTGCAGAAAGGGATGATGAGTGAAGATCCACACGTGTCCGAGTTCGTGCGCCACAGCCGCTTCGAGTTCGCTGTCAGTCAGCGTGTCAAGGAAACTCGCCTCAACAGACAACAAAAAGGTCTGCCTGGTATCGGTCGGCGCCTCTACTGACATCATCAACGGGTTGCTCGGCACGATCGATACGACGATCGGCGATGCGATCTCCATTCGTGACTTCAGATCGCTCACGATCGACTGCAGCTTTCCTTCAGGTACGGTCGTTGAGCTCGCGCGCTCTTCGGCGAACGCACTCACTGAAAAGGAACACACGATCAACGTCAGTAGCGAAAGACGTGCTGAGTTCCGCGAGACGCGAAGGCTACGCATAGAGGAGCCGGCCCCATCTTTCTTGACGTTCCGTCCGAATCACCACTGCCTGAAGGCGTTTTGGCGGGAAGGTGTGTCAGCCGTTCTATCGGCACAAAAAAGGTAACACAAGAGGGCCCAAAATGTGTCTAGAGTTAATACTCGGCAGACGAAAAATCGTGGGTAAATTTTTACCCGATCAAGCAGGCGCAACTTCCTCAGTGTAATTATTGCCGACTCAGGCGAGAGGTCGCCGCGCCGCGACGTCGGCGCGGATGCTGATTGCTCCGAGGAGACTCTCCATCTAATCTACGCGCATGATCAGGACGGGACTGACGCTCTCGCTCATGCTGGCCATGTTTGGTCTCGCGTCGTTGACGGCGCAAACGACCTCCACGTCGCCGGCCCCAGCTCAGCAAGTGCACGCGGATTTGAATCAATTGATGCGCGGGGTCTTGTATCCCGCCGCCAACGTCGTGTTCTTCGCGCAGGCCGACGATCCTGCAGAGGTGAAACTCATTCCCGGCCATGACCCGGGGATGTCCACCGATCCGCTCACCAGCACGTTTGGCGGTTGGGTCGCGGTCGAGAACGCCGCATTGGCGCTCGCCGAGTCCGCCAACTTGCTGTCGATTCCAGGACGCAAGTGCGCGAACGGCGTACCCGTTCCGACCACGGACCCGGCGTGGGCGAAGTTCGTCCAGGATGTGCGCGACATCAGCATGAAGGCGTACGCCGCGGCCCAGGCCAAGGATCAGGACAAGATCATTGCCGTCTCAGAGACGCTGAGCGCCGCGTGTGCCGGCTGCCACCGCAAGTGGCGCGACCGGAAGGCGCCAGAGAATCGATGTAAATAGAGAGAACGCCGATCGCGCGATCGCTCGTCAGTTATCTGCCGCAGGATCGCAGGTCGAGATCGATGTGATGCCGCATGGCACCGCTCGACGCAGGCGGTCCGGCTGAAGCCGGACACGACATCCGTGTCGACTTAACGTCGGAAATCAAGGAACGGTCCATGTCCCGCGCGACTGCCAGCCTGATGAAAGGCCGGTGCCGTCGGTAGCGAACATGAAGTTGGACTTGCTCCCAGCGAATGCGGGCGCAAAGGTAAATCTCAAAGAGACGGTGAGGTAGTTGCCGCTGCTGGAAACGTAGGAAGAACCCGCGTCGATGGCGCATTGGCTGTTTTGTACGGTGCCAGGAGAGCCCAGAGTGACAGGACTCGACCAGGCTGTTCCGGAATTGGCGGCCAGATACAGCGTCGTGCCGGCGATGTAAGCGTAACACGCGTTGACAGGGTTCAGTGTCGAAGCGATCAGGATCTGCATCGACGAGATGTCTGCCGCCCCGTTGGGATCGTAGAACGAGTAGTACAACGTCGTGGCCGTGCCCGATCCTGCGGACGGAGTGATCCAGAGCGCCTCCGGCGGGGTGGACGAAAGCACGGTGTACGTGCCCAGCGCTCGCCAGCCGGTATCGGCCCCCGCGGCATCCGCCGCGTAAAGGAAATGCGTCTTTACACCCGCAAACGACGCCCTGAACGTAAGAGCCGCAGTCACATACAAGCTGTTGCCGGCTGTGGACGCGTACGAATTGGCGGCGTTCAACGTGCACTGGCTGTTCGACAACGTGCCTGTTGATCCGAGCGTGACCGGACCAGACCACGATGCATTGCCATCGTCGCGAAGCCAAATCTGATTCGATGTCCTCACGAAATACATCCAACAGCCAAAGCTTCCGCTCAGCCCGTTGTTGATGACGATTTGCATCGAGGCGATGTCCGTGGGTCCGTTCGCATCCGACACGACGTACGTGAACGTCTGGCCGGCCCCGGAACCAAACGAGGGTGACACCCACTCCGCCACCGGAGGCACTTGCGCCCCTGGCACAAACCAGATTCCGAGGTAATACAGACCCGAGGTCGCTCCTGTTGTGTCAGTGGCTTGCGCGTATTGCGCCTTGGAGCCGGTAAACGAACTCGAGAATGTGAGCGCAAGGTTGACGGCGAGATTGTTGCCCGACAACGAGGATGACGACCCGGCAGCGTTCACGGTGCATTGGCTGTTGGATAGACTCCCGG
>DATCXH010000348.1:0-3163 GCA_036565925.1 Vicinamibacterales bacterium | reverse complement strand
GCCGCGGCCAGCCACGACCGGCGGCGCGGTAGCTGCGAGCGCGAGTTCGGGGCTGGCGGGTCCGATGAGTTGAAAGTCTTCGTTGGTGATTGGGTCCTTGTACTGCTTCCTGAGGAAACGCTCGTTGAGCAGCACGTCGAGGTTCGGCGGAAGCGCGTTTCCATACTTCCGCTGAAAGAGCATGACGGCGCGGGCGTACTGCTGACCACGGAAGATCAACTCGGTCTCGCGCTCGCGCTTCGCCATCGTCGAGAACACGGGCAGCGTCGTGCTCAGCACAATTGCGATAACGGCCATGGCCACCAGCAAGGCCGCCATGGCGTATCCGCGATTTGACGTAGCGTGCTCAAGTCGCACGGTCTTCCTTATGTCGCTACGGCACCACGATCGAGGTGGTGGCAGTGGCAGTCCCACCGCCCTGCAGTGTCGCGGTCAAGGTGATGTCGAACGTACCTGCTGCCGTGTACGTATGCGGCGCCGTGGGGGTCGTGCTCGACGTGGCCGCAGACCCATCTCCCCAGTTGAACACGTACTGTGACGCCGGCGCAGACACGGTCGCGTTCGCGGTGACCGTGCGAGGCGGTGTCGTAATTGTGGCGCTGATGCTAGCCGTGACTGCGGTCACCAACACCACTTGAACCGAGCTCGAGCTCTCGTTGCCATCGGTTCCAGTCAGACGTGCCGTGTAGGTCCCGGCCTGCGCATACGTGTGCGGAACGGTCGCTGGGCCGCTCAACGTACCAAGGTCCACGCTCGAGTTATCACCGAAGTCGAGCACTGCCGACGTCACGTTCCCCGAACCCGTCGCGCGCTGTGCGGTGAAGACGACTGCTTGTCCCACATTGACGGTCGCGCAAGTCCCGCCAGTTCCGACCGAGCACGTTAATGCGACCGCCGGACCAGGCACACCGGTCACTTTCGTGGTCGCTGTCTTTGTGCCAGCCGCAACGTTAATGTCGGTGTCGCCATTTGTCGACAACGTCACGCGCGCTTCTCCCTGCGCATCGGTCATCGCAGTTGTCGCGCTCAATGTCCCCCGTGACGCCGAGAAGCTCACCGGAATGTTCGGGAGCAGACGTCCGGCTGTTCCGACCACCGTTGCGATCACGCCGACTATCGCACCAGAACTGGTTGACACGCTCGAAGGATTCGCGCGGACGGTGACGGTATCGACTGCCGCGCTGCCCACCGAGATCAGCACGACGTTGCTGTTCGTCGCGGTCGTGGTTGGCGTCGTGGTGCCGTTGGTGCCGTTGCCATTGCTTGGCGGAGTGGTCGTCGACGAACTGCTGCCTGCGCCGCCGGATGTCGCGCGTACTTCCGCGATGCCGGAGTCACTGCCAGCGAAAAACGTCGTCGTCGCGATGCCATTGCGAGTCTGCGCTTCAGCCGGATCCACGCGGCCGAGTGTCGTGCTGAAGCGAACCGTGGTGCCGTTCTGGACCGGCGTTCCGGCCTGTTCGATCACGGTCGCCGACACGCTCGTGCTACCGCCGGTTTCGAGAACGCGGCTTCCGGCGTCGAGCGTCACGGTGGAATTGGTCGGTGCGAGCAACGGCACACGGTCGCAACTGATCGCGACCAACATCGCCAGGACGCCGAGGCTGAAAATGATGCGCGTGAACATCGTCTCTACCATTCCGAATAAGGGCGGCCATCCGACCCGGTTCCGGGGGCACCGCTCTTCACGTTCCAAATGCCTGTTTCGGCGGACGGATTCGCGGCATCCGGCTCGGACATCGTTGTCTGCCAATCCACCGTCTGCGTGAACGGATCCGGCTTGATCTCTCGCAGATATTTCTCGCTCACCAAGGCATCGAGCGACGACGGATACTTTTGCTTATCAGCGTAGTACTCGTCGATCGCCTTGCGCATTTGAAACAGGTCCTCGCTCAGCGCCGCCTCTTTTGCCCGTGTCACGCTCGTGCCGTAGATCGTCATACCGACGCCGGCAAGGATGACGGCGATCGCCATGACCACGAGTAATTCGATGAGCGTGAAACCCTGATTCCGCTTCATTGCTCTTGACCGCATCGCTACGACTCACCAATCCTGGTACTTGGTACCGTCGAGAGCGGTTCCTTTGTACGTTGTGTAAATGTCGTACACGTTCTTCCCGCCCCAGGACTGCGAGTCCGATTTATCCTGGTAGGCTCGCTTTCCCCAGTCCGCGCTATTGGTCAACGGATCGATGGGGACCTTGCGCAAGAACTTCAACTTCCGGCCCGAGGCATCGTTTGCCGCCGACACACCATTGACGAGTGTCTCGAGATCCGGGGGATACCCTTCGCTGCCTGGCTCGAGCTCGGTCGTTGGGATCTGCCCTTGATCCACGGCGTCCTTGAACTTATCGATCGCCGTCCGCATTTCGCGCAACGCCCGGCGCAGCTCCACTTCCTTCTGTCGTTGTGAGACGACCTGAGCCATCGGCATGATCGTAGATGCCAGGATCATCAGGATCGCCGTCACGATGACAAGCTCGAGGAACGTGAAGCCGTGCTCGTTGCCCTTCATCTTTATCTCACCGTCACCATGGGAACTGGCGCGAACGACAACGCCACAGGTGCACCGCCAGGGGCCGATGCCGATCCGTTGACCGTGAGATTCGCGGGGCCGGGGCTGATGGTCTCGAACAAAAGTGCCGCAACAAGACCTGTTCCGGCCACGCCGGTCGTGTCACCGGGGCGGACGATTGCGATATCGAGACGACCGGCGGTGGCATCACCCTGCTGTGTGAACTGCGCTTGGATCCCGCCCGAACGGAGGAACGGACCTTCCTGCGCGACCCGCACGCGCATCACAGCGGGGTTATACGTCACCGTCAATGAGACGCTGGAGATCTGTGATGCTCCGGTGATCGTAATGGGCACCGTGTACGGGCCAGCGCCCACCCTGAATTCCTGCGGGACGGACACGAGAATCTGCCCGCCTCCAGCGGACACCGTTCCCGGCGGCGGACCTGCCGGGCCTGTGGGCACTGTCGTCGGAGGCGCGGCTGCTGGCGACGGCGACGGCACGGGCGGAAGTTGCGCCTGTGGCTGCGGCTGCGCTGGGGCGACAGGTCGCGGTGCCTGAACGGGTGCTGTCGGCGATGCAAATGTGGGCTGCGCGGCAGGCGCTTGATCAGGCGCGGGCTGCGGCGGCACGGGTGTGGCCAGGCCGA
>DATCXH010000010.1:0-11063 GCA_036565925.1 Vicinamibacterales bacterium | reverse complement strand
CGGAATCGTCGCGGATTCCGATCCCGAACAGGAGTATCGCGAGACCATTGACAAGGCCAGGGCGCTGATCGATGCCCTGGCCGCGGACCATTGATGATTCAGGGGATCTTTGATTGTTGAATAGTTGTTGATTGTCGATTCCCGATTCTTTGATTGACGACGCGCACGAGCTGGTTGCGGTCAATCAACGATCCCAAATCACCAATCAACAACGAATCACTCATCAACAATCAGTAATTCAACAATGATTTTGGTATTGGACAACCGAGACTCGTTTGTCTATAACCTCGCCCGTTACGTCCGTGAGTTGGGCCGCGACGTGGTGATCCGCCGCAGCGACGAGCTGAGCATCGACGAAGTCGAGGCGCTGGCGCCGAGTCACATCGTCATCTCTCCTGGTCCGTGCACGCCCTCAGAGGCCGGCATCTCCACAGAAGTCGTTCGCCGCTTCGGTCCGACGACGCCAACCTTGGGCGTCTGTCTGGGTCACCAATGCATCGGCGCGGCCTATGGTGGCGACGTTGTGCGTGCGGGGTATCCCATGCACGGCAAGACATCACTGATCACGCACGATAACTCCGGGATCTTCGCCGGACTGCCCTCGCCGCTGCGCGTCGCTCGCTATCATTCGCTGGTGATCGCACCCGACACCATGCCGTCGGATCTGCGCGTGACGGCAACGTCGGATGACGATGGCGCGGTGATGGCCGTTGAACATCGCGAGCATCCCGTCATTGGTGTGCAGTTTCATCCCGAATCCGCAGCCACCGAGCACGGCTACGCGATGGTGGCGCGATTTCTGGACGGGGACCGCGCGCGCATCGACACGCTGCCGCGACACGCCGACGGCGCCATGATGGCGCGCGAGCTGTTTCTGCCGTGGACGCCGTCCGAAGACATGCGGTGGCGGCCGTTCGTGCCGCCGCCCAATCGGGACTGACGCCTGTCGGTGCGAGCGCATAGCCGTGATTATCGAGAGCATCATCACCAGCATCGCCGAAGACGGCCAGATCAACTGTGCGCCGATGGGTGTCGAGTGGGGGAACGAGGTCATCGTCCTCAAGCCGTTCCTCGACACGGCGACCTATCGCAACGTCACCGCCGTGCGCAGTGCCGTCGTCAATCTCACTGACGATGTGCGGCTGTTTGCGCAGGCAGCGATCTCGAACCCGGTCTATGCGACGGTGCCGGCGAGTGTCGTCCGCGGGGTCGTTCTGACGGATTGCTGTTCGTGGCGCGAGCTCGAGGTGCGGACCGTGGATTCGACGCCGCCGCGGTCGCGCATCGAGACCATCGTCGTGCATCGCGGTTTCCGCCGCGAGTTCATCGGCTTCAACCGCGCCGCCCATGCCGTGCTGGAGACAGCGATCTACGCGACGCGCCTGCACCTGCTGGAATCGGGCTTTGTGCAAAGCGAGCTGGCGCGGCTGCAGGTGATTGTGGATAAGACCGCAGGAGAACGAGAGCGTGAAGCGATGGCGTTGCTGGTTGAGCACATCCGCCTGGTTGCGAGGAAGACGGAGAAAACGAATTCGGTGTTGTGATCCGTGACCTCAGCTTGCTCCGTGTTCCAGTCTCACGCGCAGTAGCTATAATCCGCCGATGCCCTTCGACTCACGCTCAGGGCACCCCGAGCTGCGTCGAGGGGTGCTCACTCGCCGGATCTTCCTTCAAAGAGCCAGCGTCGCTGGTGTGGCAGCAGTAGCTGCCGGCCGCCGGCTGTTCGCCGCCAAATACGATCTCGTGATCAAAGGCGGACGGGTCATCGATCCGGGGGCTCGTCAGGTGGCGATGCGGGACGTCGGGATCGGGGGAGGACGCATCATCGCCGTCGAAGCGAACTTGACCGCTGCTGACGCGGCCTCGACGATCGACGCGACCGGTAAGCTCGTTGTCCCCGGTCTGATCGACATCCACACGCACGTGCGATCGAAGGAGATGCCGTCGATCTGCGTGTCGAACGGCGTCACCTCATTGCTCGACGCGGGCTCGCAGGGCGTCGATCGCATTGACGAAGTGATCGACGCGGCCAAAGGCGCGCCCAATCGCGTTCGCATTCTTCTGAACGTTGCGCGCACCGGCATCCTGCCAGACGGCGAGCTGATGGACATCAGCCGCGTTGACGTGGCGGCCGCGCAGAAAGTGATCGCGGCGCATCGCGACTTGATCGTGGGCGTGAAGGCGCGGCTGTCGCGCAGCGTTGCCGGCAAGAACGACATGGAAGCGCTGCGGCGGGCACAGGCGATCACCGCGCCCCTGAAGCTCCCGGTCATGATCCACATGGGCGATACCGTGTCGCCGCTGCCGGACCTCCTCGCACTGCTCAAGCCAGGTGATATCGTCACGCACCTGTATGCGCCGCCACCCCACGGCATCTTCGACGAGGCCGGTCGCGTCCTGCCCGAAGTGATCGCGGCTCGGAAGCGCGGCATCTGGTTCGACGTCGGCAACGGTCGCATCGCCCACATCACCTGGGCCCTGGCAGAAAGCGGCTTGAAGGAGAAGTTCCTGCCAGACACGATCTCGACCGATTGGACCGACGCCGGCCGCACCGATCAGGTGTTCGACTTCCCGAACGTACTCTCGAAGTTCTTGCTCCTCGGCCTGCCGCTCGGCCAGGTCATCGCGATGGGGACGGCGAACGCGGCGCGCGCCGTGGCACCCTTCAAGGATCTGGGAACCCTACGCGTCGGCGCCGTTGCCGACGTCGCCGTACTTGAACTCCGCGATGGCGAGTTCGAGTTTGTGGACAACGACAACACGAAGCGTACGGGCAAGCAAAAGCTGTTTGCCACGGCCGCCATCGTCGGTGGCAAGAAGGTGTAGGGGGAGGGTATGACACGTTCGAAGGTACTCGCCGCGTGTGTTGGTGCGTTGATGTGCGCAGCGCTGGTATCGGCACAGGCTCCACCCACGACTCCGCGCAAGCCGGTAACGGGTCCGTGGCGCTTCATCGGGCCGTCGCCGTGCACGAATCTCGAGGGCAGCTTCGTACAGTGTCCGCCGGCCGAGCGCCCTGTTGCGGTGCGCGCCGGCCGCCTGTTCGACAGCGTCAGCGGCCGCATGCTGACGAAGCAGATCGTGCTCATCGCCGGCGAGCGCATCACCGAGGTCGGTCCCGAAGGGCAGGTGCGAATTCCGTCAGGCGTCATGGTGATCGATCTCAGTCAGGCAACGGTCCTGCCGGGACTCATTGACGCGCATACGCATATGTACAACACGCGTCCGGCGGGGATGAGCACCGAGCGATCGATGCTCGTCGCGATCCAGAATCTGCAGGCCGATCTGCATGCCGGTATCACCACGGCGCGCGACATGAGCTCACACGGTAACGGCTTTGCCGATGTGGACATTCGCAACGCGATCACCATGGGTGACCTCGAGGGTCCACGGTTCCAGGTGTCCGGTCGTGGCATCCGCTGGGATCCGAATCCGCCCAAGGGTCCTGAGAATCCGCTCGAGTATCAGATGATTCGTTCCGCCGAGGAAGGGCGCGCCGCGGTGCGGGAGCAAGTCGCAAAGGGTGTGGACTGGATCAAGCTGTTCCCGGCTGGTGCGTACTCGTTCACCCCGACCGGGGAGGCGCAGTACGTGCTGATGTACCCCCAGCCCGTGCTGCAGGCGATCATCGACGAAGCCCATCGCCTGAATCGCAAGACGGCATGTCACGCGTTTGGCGGTGATGGTCTGCAGTTCGCGATCACGGCGGGCTGCGACACGATCGAACATGGATACGGCCTCAGTCAGGCGCAGCTCAACGAGATGTCGAAGAAGGGTCTTTACTACGATCCGACGTTGATTCGATACACCGCGCCGTTCATGGATGACAACGACGCGAAGAACACCGGCGGTAAGTACCGCATGACACCAATCTTTGAGAACGCCGTGTCGATGGCGGCCAGGACGCCAGGGTTGAAGATCATGGTTGGCAGCGGTGTCGATGGCTCGACGTTTGTCCATGGAACACAGGCACTGGAATTTGCCGGGCTCGTGAAGCGAGGCATGACGACCGCCGCGGCGATTCAGTCGGGCACGATGGTCAACGCCGAGGCGATGGGCTGGAAGGATTCGGTCGGCTCGGTCACGAAAGGCAAGTTCGCGGACCTTGTCGCCGTGTCGGGCGATCCGCTCGCGGACATCACTGAGCTGCAGCGCGTGAAGTTCGTGATGAAGGGCGGCAAGGTAATGCGGGACGAGCTCACCACGCCGGCTCGTAGAGGCGGGTCTTCAGATCGGCCTTCAACCAGGTAAGCACGGGATGCCCACACCGGACGAAGAAGCGGTCTTCGTCGAAGCTTCGGCGCGATTGCACTTCGGTGTGCTCGATTTGCGAGGCACGCTGGGGCGCTGGTTCGGCGGCATCGGCGCGTCGGCATCGACGCCCACACTGCTCGTTTCCGCCGCCCGCGCCGACCATCTTGCGGCGCGCGGCGACGACGCGGAACGAGCCCGTGAATTCGCCCGGCTGTTCGTGGAGCATCACAGCCTTCATGGTGGCGCCGAGATCCAGGTTCACAAAACGCTCCCACGCCATGCGGGTCTTGGGTCCGGCACTCAACTCGCGCTCGCCGTCGCACGGGCGCTCGCCGAGTTGTATGGAGTGCCGAGCGACGCACGCTCACTTGCCAGGGCAGTCGGTCGAGGGAAGCGTTCTGCCATCGGCACCTGGACATTCGAGGACGGCGGTCTCGTCGTCGAGGGCGGACGCCGCGCCGATCGCGACGAGTGTGGTCCGCTGATCGCACGTGTGCCGATCCCGCCATCATGGCGGTGTGTCGTTGCGATACCGGAAGGGTCACCAGGGATCAGCGGTGCAGAGGAAGCCGAGGCATTCGCACGGTTGCCCGTGCCGCCCGAGCGAGACGTGGAACGTGTGGCGCACATCGTCCTGATGGCGTTGCTCCCGGCAGTCGCCGAAGGCGACCTCGACGGGTTCGGACGCGCGCTCACCGAAGTGCAGGAGATCACCGGTCGATGGTTTGCGTCCGTGCAGGGCGGTACGTTCGCCCCCGGCGCGAGCGCTGATCTCGTACGGCGTCTGCGCGAATGGGGGGCATCCGGTGTCGGTCAGAGTTCCTGGGGCCCTGCGGTCTACGGCATCGTTGACGGCGAGGCGGCGGGAAGACGACTCGCCGATCGGGCACGTGAAGCAATAAGTTCGTCAGGATCAGTATTCGAAGGACCGTTCCGTTCCGACGGCGCGCACGTGTGGCGCGCCGCTGTTCACGCCACCCGGTAGTAGAGGCAGGCCTTCAGACCCGCCGTGGAGATTCGATGAAACACGCAATTATCACGATCATTCTGGCCTGCTCCGTGACGACGGCCTTCGCGCAGCCACGCGCCATCTACCAGCAGACGCAGTACAAGGGCCAGGAGATCGGCAAACTTACCGGCGACGTCTACTACGCGCGGATGGACGACTACCTCTCGGTGTTCATGGTCACGCCGGAGGGAATCGTGCTGGTTGAGCCGATTGGCACCGAGTTCGCGACGTGGCTCAAAGGGGAACTCGCGACGCGATTCAAGGTGCCGGTGAAATATGTCATCTACAGCCATCATCACTGGGACCACGGATCCGGAGCCTCGGTGTATGCCGACACCGCGCGCATCATCGGTCACGAGGCGATGATGAAGCGGCTGGCGATGCCATCGCCCGAGACGCCGCTGCCGCAGAACGTCCGCATGCAGGACACGAATGGCAACGGGCGGATCGAGTCGAGCGAGGCACAGGGCAACATCAAGACGCAGTTCGCGCTCTACGATGCGAATCGTGACGGCGTGTTGAGCGGTGCTGAAGTCACACGCGGACCGCTCGCGTTCGTTGTGCCTCCTGATCTCACCTACACCGATCGCGTCACCATCACCCTCGGCGGCAAGCGCGTCGAAGTACTGCCGCGACCCATCGCTCACGCCGACGACAACACCATCGTGCGGTTCGTTGACGGCGCCAACGTGCTGTTTGCGTCGGACTGGATCACCGTGCGTCGCGTGCCGTTCGGCGGAGACGTCGCGACGAAGGACGAACTGGCGCTCGTGAAGACAGTCGAAGGTCTCGAGTTCGAGCACTTTGTCTGCAGCCACGGCATGCTGGGGAAGAAAGCCGACGTGCTCGCCAATATCCGCTATCGCGAAGAGCTGCGTGCCGCGGTCGCGAAGGCCATTGCCGCCGGCCAGACCCTCGAGCAGGCGCAAGCCAGCGTGACGATGGACGCCTATAAGGACTGGGAGTTCTACGAACAGCAGCGTCCCGCCAATGTCACCGGCACGTTCCGCGCGCTGACTGCCGGCCGTTGACCACGAATGGCGATCGCGGCTCCACCAACCGATAAGAGGAAGCAGGAGTCGTCAATGTCGCTTGTCGGGTCTGTGTCCAAAGGTGCGTTGATTGTTGGAGGGATCGGCTTCTGCGCCGGATTTTTCGGGCCGATGGTGTTTGCGCCGGATGCCAATCAGGGGCCGTTGCTCGGCATCTTCATCACCGGTCCGCTCGGCGCAGTGCTCGGTGCAATCGGCGGCTTTGTCTACGGCATCAGACAGCGTTCGTCAGATGCGCACTGGTCTTAGCGTAATTCCACGCGCCCGCGAGGGCTATTGATTGTTGCGATGATCGCGGGCGCTGATGCCTGACTCACCTTCAGATCGAGTCCGAGTGCATCGAGCATCTTCTGCACGCGCGGCGCGTCAGGATGCTCCGCGCGCAGCTGCATGAGCGTGGCGCCTTTCGCAGCCGTCAACGCCGGATGCGGCGACGCTCCCCAGTCGATGAAGAACGGCACGAGGCCATCGGCGACGACAATGGCCGGATCGGTATAGCGCCAGGAGAGGACCACGCCATCGGGTCGTTTGCGGCTGCCGGCTGCAATCGGGCCGAGTCTGACTCCCGACGTGGCAGCCTTCTCCTCGACGGCGGAAAGCTCATTGCTTTTGACCACCCATCTCACGATGCGCGGTGCTTTGAGATCGTCGATGCCGAATCGCCGCGGGCCAGCTGGTTTCGGCTGCTCGGGATCGGGTCCGATGATCTCGAGGTAGCTGGTAGGGCTCAACGCGACCAGCGCGTTGCGCGTCCCGAGCCCTGGATGCTGTCCGCCGGCCGCGGCCTTCACGCCTAATTGCTTCTCGATGGTCTCAATGCCCACCTGCAGATCGGGCGCCGCATACACGAGGTGATCAATGCGCGCGAGGAGTGCGGCGGACGAGGGCTGTTGCGCGTGGCCCATCGAGCTCGAGACCGCGATCGACAGGACGATGAGAGCCAGCCTCATCTGCGACGACCGAAGGACGGGTCCGCCGGGAGAATGTCGCCGTCGTTGGGGCGGGCCAGCGGTGGAGGCGGAAGCCCCTTCTTCACGTACTCCTCGATCACTTTTTCTTCGGCACGTGCTGCGCTCAACATATTGCGAAGCGCGTTGTTCCCTTCATGACATTCGTACGGATACACCTCGTATCCGGGCTGCGTTGTCAACGGTACGGACACTTTCCAGGGCGCGGTCCACGTGTCGGGATCAGTGACGGTCGCTTCGTACGTGATCGTGTCGTCCGCCGTCCGCGTCAGTCGCTCGACGACGCGAAGCTTCTCGGTGTGGCGAGTGCCGGCGAGTGCGGTCTTATTGGTGAAGCCGCTGCTCTCGATCACGAGCGTATCGCCCTCCCATTTGCCGGTGGAATAACCCATGTAGCTGTGCAAGCGCTCGCTGGGCAAACCGCCGCCGATCGCGATGATGCGCGCTTCGTGGATCATCTCGTGGCTGATCGCGACGACGCCAGGGGCCTGCACGATGCGCAGTCCGTTCCCATACAGCGTGGGCAGTGAGGCCAGGGGACCCCGGCTGATGCAGCGCTCGAACAGACTGCGGTCTTCCCAGGTCAGCGGCAGCAGCGGATTGACAGCCTTATTGATCGTCGCCATGCGCTGGTCGGCAGCCGCTGTTCGCGCGGGCACCCGGCCATTCGCCGGTTCGATCACCAGCGACGTCTGACGATGCGTGCGCGATCCGACCTCGCCGACGAATGTGCCCGCCGCGACGCGAACGTCTCCTCGTGTCTCATCGTCGCGACGTTTGCGATCTGCGTACTCCTGGTCGGTGAGCAGCCGGCGGTCGCCGAACTCCGGCGCGCGCTGCAGCGGCACGCTGCGGGCATCGTCGGTCGTCCATACACCTTGCAGATCGGGATGGCCCCACGGCGTGCGTGGAGCGCTATACGGTTTCTGTGCCGCCACGGCAATGGCCGTGGCGCCGACGGCGAACGCCGTTGCGCACATCGCTGCGGTGATGAGGAGCTTCTTCATAGGATGCCGCCAGCCCCGCCGAAGCCTTCAGGCGAAGGCGGGCGCGGTCATTATGCGGCATCTCAAAAGGGGGCGCCTATCGATTGCGGGAGTCGAGTTTCTGCCGGGGCGGAGGCGGCATGCTGAGCGGCGCGAGTTTCGGCTGCGGACGCGAAATGATGTTCGTGCCGTCGA
Source organism: Vicinamibacterales bacterium (assembly GCA_036565925.1). GTDB lineage: Bacteria > Acidobacteriota > Vicinamibacteria > Vicinamibacterales > UBA2999 > Gp6-AA40. Next base: position 2,599 of record DATCXH010000010.1, on the reverse strand, counting down.
AGATGATGCTCAACTCGACCGGTTTGCCGGGGGTGACGTCGACCGGCTGAATACGCTCGCCGTGGTCGACATGGCGGACGAGGACTTGGTGGGTCCCGATCGCCGCAGGAATCGGCCCGAGTGGCGCCGCTCCCATGCGCTCACCGTCAACAAACACTTCCGCGCCCACTGCCGTGTTGACGATGAGGACACCCATCGGGACCTCGACGGTGTAACTCGTGACGTCGCCGGCCTTCACGGTCAACTCCGCATCGGCGCGGTAGTTGAAGCGATTGTTGACGAGCAGGAGCTGATGGCGACCTGGTGCCATCGCGATGTGGCCGTCGCTGCTGAGACCGACGCGCTTCTTGTTCTCGTAGACTTCGACCGGGAACTTGGACGTAATCGCGATGTAGCCGCCGGTGATTTCGTAGCGGGCAATCGTCCGCTCGCCGGCCTGTACGCGGACGGTCCGTCGCACTGTGCCGTTCTCGCCTTCGAGCACGAGCGAGTGCCGCCCGGCAGGGACGTTGTTGAGCGTCAGCGGCGTGAAGCCCGACTCCTTGCCATCGAGCACTACGCGCGCGCCGTCGGGCGTTGATTCGACGCGCAATTCGCCGGCGGGCCCGTTCGCTACGACCGCCATGTCCTGTGCGGTTTCGCCGGTCTTCGACGGCGTCGTCTCTGAGGAGGAGTCGTCGGGCGACTTCCCGAACACGCCGAACGCAAACACCGAGCTGATCAAGACGACCGCTGCTGCGGCGCCGATCATCCAGACCTTTGTGTTCGATGGCACGCGGCGCGAATCGCGACGCCCGCGTACATCGTCGGCGACGAAGGCATCTGAGGTCCACTGTGTCGCCAGTTCCTGACGCGGTGGCGGTGGCGTCACCGGTGCGAGCGCCTTGGCGCGTGCGACCTCGGCGGCGACGGCTTGTTCGGCGACGGCACGCGCCTGTTCGGCAGCGGCAGTGCGAAGGCGCAACACCTGCGAACGCACTTCTTCGAGCTCTGCGGCGCGGCGCTGCTCGGCTTCGGCTTTCGCGGCAGCAACTTCCGCTTCGAGGCGTGCGTTGGCTTCTCGACGGGCGCGTTCGGTTTCCTCGCGAAGCTTGGCTTCGGCCTCGCGGCGCAAACGTTCGGCCTCGGCCTCGAACAGGCGTGCAGCGTCCTTCTCGGCGCGCAGTTCCTTCGCCTGACGCTGACGCAGCTGCTCGGCCTCGCGTTTCTCTTGTTCGAGCGCCTCGCGCACCGAGTCGGCCTCCTGCCGCACAACCTTGAGTTCTTCTTCGAGTCGCGCGTTGGCTTCTACGCGGACGCGCGCCACTTCGGCTTCCAGTGCGCGCGCTGCGGCCTCCTCGGCTTGCCGACGGACTTCTTCGGCGACCGAGTCGGTGTTGCGTTGCGTCTGCTGCTGCTCGCGCTTGATCTGTTCGGCCTCGGCACGCACGCGCGCGAGCTCTTCGTTCAACCGCGCATCGGCCTCGGCTTTGACGCGCGCCACTTCGGCTTCGAGGGCAAGCGCCGCAGCCTCTTCGGCCTGCTGACGGGCCTCGATCTCGGCGCCTTCGCGAAGCAACTCGATTTCCCTCTGCGTGTCTTCGTGGGCGCGCCGCGCTTCGGCGGCTTCTTTGCGCAGACGTTCGAGCTCCGCGAGCAGTCCGGCTTCGGATTCGGCACGCACGCGCGCGACTTCGCTTTCGAGCGCGCGAGCCGCTTCCTGGTCGGCTTCACGCCGCGTTTCCTGGTCGCGCGCCGAGTCTTGCTGCTGGCGGCGCGCGCGTTCGGATTCTTCACGCAGACGCGCGATCTCGGCGTTGAGGCTCGCCTCGGCTTCGGCGCGGACGCGCTGCACTTCTTCCCCGAGCTCGCGGGCCGCGGCTTCCTGAGCCGCCATGCGCGCTTCCTGCGCGGCGAGTTCGCGAAGCGTTTCCGTTTCCAGTTGCGTTTGCGCCTGAGCGAGACGCGCTTCACTGGCTTCTTTGCGGAGTCGATCGAGCTCGCCGCGCAGACTTGCCTCCGCCTCTTCGCGGACGCGTGAGACCTCGCCTTCGAGCGCGCGGGCCGCAGCCTCGTGCGCCGCCTTGCGGGCTTCCTGCGCGGCGATGTCGCGCTGACGATCCGATTCGCGCTGGGCCTGCTCCTGCGCGCGGCGGGCCTGTTCGGCTTCGACGCGGATGCGTTCGAGCTCCGCGCCGAGACTTGAATCGGCCTCGGCTTTGACGCGGGCCACTTCGGCTTCGAGCGCGCGGGCGGCGGCTTCCTGCGCGGCGCGCTGCGCTTCCTGAGCCGCAGCTTCGCGCAGCGTCTGGGTTTCGATCGCGCTCCTGGCCTTTTCCTGCTCCGCCTCTGAACGGAGGCGTTCGAGCTCGCCTTTCAGACGCGCGTCGGCTTCGGCGCGGATGCGTGCGACCTCGGCCTCGACCGCGCGTGCAGCGGTTTGTTCGGCCGCGCGCTTTGCATCCTGCGCCGCTTTCTCGCGGGCCTCCTCGGCTTCGCGTTGCGCCTGCTCCTGCGCGCGTCGCGTGTTGTCGGCGTCCTTGCGAATCCGTTCGAGTTCGGCGTTGAGACGGGCATCGGCCTCGGCGCGGACGCGTGCCACTTCGGCCTCGGCCGCGGC
>DATCXH010000916.1:0-4004 GCA_036565925.1 Vicinamibacterales bacterium | reverse complement strand
CGCCGCTATCCGCATCGGTCCGTGTAAAGGTCGCGAGCGAGGTGCCGCTCGGGCGGTTCTCCTGGAATGACAGCGCCACCGAGGCCGCGAGATCGGTGGGCCGTGCATTGATGACGATGTTGAGATTGACCGGCGCGGTCGTGACGGTCGAGCCGTTCGCCTCACGCGCCGTAGCAGTGACCGTGAGGGCCAGGTCCTGCGACCACGTGCTCGCCCCCTGTATGCGCAGTCCCGTGAGTTGCGCCGGCGTAAAGCTCCACACGCCGGAGCCTTGATTGGTGCCAGCGTTGAAAGTGATGCCCGTCGGCACATTCGCGATCCGGATCTCGAGGGTCTCGGAGCCGTCCTGATCGGTGAGTGCCGCCTGCAGGTTGAGGTTCCAGAACCCGCCGTCGAGCGTGGGCTGGGTGAGCGGCGCAGTCGGCGCCACTGCCTGCACTACCGTGAGCTGCGGCATGTCTGCCACTGCCGTGACCGTCAGCAGGAAGACGCGTTCGGTGGTCACGCCGCCTCCATCGGTCGCCACCACTCTGATCGCCACCTGTCCGGCGGCATTCGGCCTGGTAGTGACGGTGATCGTGCGCAGCCCGTTTGCATCCGGCGCGCTGATGGTCGGTGCGTTCACCACGCTCAGGTCCGGGACGTTGTTATCGTCGGTGCGCACCGCCGACACGGCCACCGTGATGCCGTTCACCGGCGTGAAGTCATCCGTAATGGTGATGTTGACGGTGAGCGTCCCGTCCTCGTTGATCGTCTGGTTCGACAGCGTCTGCACCGACGGCGGTGCGTTGACGTTCCAGCCGAGATTCCACTGATTCTCGAACGTCGGGTTCGCATGCAGCGTGTCGTACTGCGCCTGGGTGGTGGGACGCGTGTAGCCCGCCATCAGGTTCACCAGGGCTTCCGCGTTGATCGTCTGGCTCACGCGATCGCCCGCGAGGAAGAAGTCGATCTTGTAGTTGGCGCGCTCGCTCGCCGTGGTGACCGTGTACCAGTCCTTGATGGTGGTGCGCACGGACGTACCCACCACGGTGACGACGAGATCGTTGCCCACGCGCTCGAACCACAGCTGCCGGTTGGTGATCCCGCCGCTGTAGCCGACCACGTCGATGTCCGTGCCGTTCGGGTCGAAGTTACGGATCTCATCCGCGCCGGAGTTCAGATCCATCAGATAGGTGTCGCTGTCGTCGCCGCCGATCAGGATGTCGTCGCCGACGCCGCCGTCCAGCATGTCATTGCCTGACTGTGCATCGAGTGTGTCGTTGCCCGCGCCGCCGATCAGGGTGTCATTACCGGCTCCACCATAGATCGTGTCGTTGCCTGCCCCGCCGTCGAGATAGTCGTTACCTGCTCCACCCGTGATCGTATCTGCGAAACCCGAACCGATGAGTCGCTCGGGCGCATCTTCGAAGATGTCACCCGTTGCCTCGCCTGTACTGCCGGTCGTCGTGGTCATATTGACGACTACACCGGCTGTCGCCGTTTCATAGCTGACTGTGTCGACGCCCGCACCGCCCAGGAAGCGATCCGCACCGAGTCCGCCGATCAGCAGATCGTCGCCGATCCCGCCCACCAGGCGATCGTTACCGTCGCCGCCTTCGAGGCGATCGTTGCCGTCGCCGCCGTCCATCTGGTCAGCACCCAATTGCCCGTAGAGCAGGTCGGCGCCGACTTCGCCGTTCAATGTGTCATCGCCGTCGCCGCCGCGCAGCGTGTCGATGCCATCGCCGCCGCTCAGGGTGTCGACGCCGGTGCCACCATCGAGCGTGTCATCGCCCAAGCCACCGACGAGCGTGTCCAGACCACCGAGACCGGAGAGCGTGTCGTCGCCGTCCCCGCCCTCGATCTGGTCGTTGGCAGCGGCACCGGTGAGGGTGTCATTGCCCCCCTGGCCGTAAATCAGGTTGCGCCCCGCGGTGCCAGTGATCGTGTCGTTGCCGCTCGTGCCGTAGAAATAATCGTCGCGATCGAGCACGGTGAAGGTGAAGGTGCGCGTGTAAGTCAGGCCGGAAGCGCTGCCGTTGCGATCTCTCACGGTCACATCGACCGACACCGTAGTTCCGGCCTCGAAGTCCAGCACCGCGCCCGCCCGCAATCGCAGCGTATTGCCGCTCACGATCTCGAAGCGGCTGTCGGTCACGCTGAAGACGTGCGTGGCGAAGTCGCCGGCATCGGGCGCATCCACGTCGGTGGCACTCAGCGTGCCCAGGACCACGGGCGACGCGACCGTGCCGCTGATCGGCCGATCGTTCTCCGCGATGCCCGCGGGAGCACCCGTCAACGTGATATTGCTCGGAGCATCGTTGACGGACGCCACGTTCACTGTGACGGTCTGTACCGTCGACAGGCCGCCGCCATCCGTCACCCGGATCTGGAAGCTGTCAGTACCGTACAGGTTGGCAGTCGGCGTGTACGTCCACGCCCCGGTCGTCGCATTGAGCGAGACACTGCCGCGCGTCGCGGCAGTCGCCACCGCGTAGCCGGTGATGTTGTTGTCCGGATCTGTGGCTCCTACCGACCCGGTAAGCGCCGTGTCCTCGTTCGTGCTTCGGTTCTGGCTCGAGACGACAGGTGCTTCGTTCACGTTGACGACGCCGACAGTGAAATCGCGTTCGTAGGTGAGACCGCCCGAGTCGGTGACGCGCACTCGGATCGTGTGGCTCGTCGCGCTCTCGTAGTTCAGTCCCACGCTGCCTGCACGCAGCGTCCCGTTCGCATCGAGTGTGAAGCGTCCACCGGCGTTGTTGACCAGGGTGTACGTCGCCGTGTCCCCAGCGTCAGCATCCACCATGCCGAGAGTCGTGAGCGCCGTACCGGCCGCGATGTTCTCATTGAAGGACAGCGTGCCTGCAGTGATGTTGGTCGGCCGCGCATTGATCTGGATGTTGAGCGTCACCGGATCCGCAAACGCCACCCGGCCGTTACTGATCTCGCGCGCGCTCGCGGTGATCGTCAGCGTCAGGTCCTGAGACCAGTTCGCGGGGCCGTACATCCGCGTCGGCCACGGGCCACCGCCGAAGCTCCAGACGCCGCCGCCGAGGTTCTGGCCGGCATCGAACGTGATGCCATCGGGCACGCCGGATACTCGAACGTCGAGTGCTTCCGAGCGATCCGTGTCCGCCAGCGCGCCCTCGATCTGCACCAGCCACGAGCCCGAGTCGAGCGTCACCTGGGTGAGCGGAGCTTGCGGTTGCGCGACTTGCGCCACCTGGATGATGGGCGGCAGTGCACGCTCGGTCTCGATCACGTTCACTGTGACCAGCTGGGCTGCGCTGTTGCCGTCAGCATCCGTCACCCGGATGATGAATCGCTCCTCACCGCTGTCGACGCCATTGGGTGTGTAGGTCCACTGCCCGGTCGTCGTGTTCAATGCGAGGCTGCCGAACCGCGGCTCGCTCTCGAGCGCGTACGAGACGATGTTGTCGTCGTGGTCGACCGCACCGACCGAGCCTGACAGCGGCGTCAGGTCGTCGGTGGACAGACTCTGTTCGGTCACGCGCGGCGCGGCTCGGCCGCCCGCATGCCAGTACTCATCGAACAGATCCGAGATGCTCTCCGGCACGCTGGCCGGCGCGCTCGCAAACTCAGCGGTCATCTCTGCAATCAACGGTTCGGCGTGCGCGAGGAACAGCGAGTGTGAGCCGACCGCAATCTCGCGGATGCGCGAGCCGCCCACCGCGTAGTAGCCCGACACTGTGATCGTCGCAGTTCCGCCGATGATGCCGATGCGCAGGTCGTTGCCGCTTCGCGTGATCCAGATCTGATCGATACTCGCCTGCATGATCTGGATGCGGTTCGTACCGAGCGCGTCGACGATGGTGTCCGCGCCGCTCGTCAGATCGAAGCCGTACGTGTCGTTGCCCGCCTCGCCGTTCAGCTGGTCGTTGCCGGTCTCACCGAGCAGCGTGTCGTCGCCATCACCCCCATACAGCGTGTCGTCGCCCGTACCGCCCGCCAACTCGTCGTTGCCGGCATCGCCGTAGAGCTGATCGACTCCGGCATCG
>DATCXH010000998.1:0-2883 GCA_036565925.1 Vicinamibacterales bacterium | reverse complement strand
CGATGCGAACGGCCAGGCCGTATCCGGTGCCGTGATCCGCTGGACGTCCAGCAATCCCGCGGCGCTCGAAGTCAGCGCCACAGGACTCGTCACGGCGCGAGCGAACGGCGCAGGCACCATCACGGCCACCACCGCGGGAGCCGCGTCCAGCGAGGTAGGCGATACCTCTACGGCACGCGTCGAGCAGGTGCCAGTTTCGATGTCGATATCACCCGAAAGCTGGCCGAAGGCACAGGTGTGGATCGGCGCGCGTCGCCAGTTCACTGCCGACGTCCGCGATGCGAATGGACACGCAGTCCTGGGTGCTGAGGTGGAGTGGAGCGTCAACGCCTCGCGCATCGTGGTCGACGAGACCGGACTTGCGACGGCGATGAGCGCGGGCGCCGCGACCATCCAGGCCACTGCAGGTGGACTATCTGACTCCGTCCCAGTCACGGTCGACCCCGAAGGCAGCTCCGGGCCGGGCTACATGTACACGGTGTGGCTCGCGCGGACCGACGACGCGCCAGCGCTCATCGTCGACGGCAAGCTCCGCGTGCCTGAGTTGCCGAATACTCACGGCGACGTGGCGGCGGTCGGCGGCGAGTTCGTGGCTCCGTGGCCGCACAACACCGTCGAGAAGTTTCAGTACGAGGGCAACCGCATCGGTCTGCTGACCGACATGGCAAACGGTGTCGGCACGTTCCGCGTGCTCGATCGCGCCCGGGAATGGTCACGCCTCGGCATCGCCAATGTCCGCGACTTCCAGCTCGAGAACAATCGCATCGCCGTGATCCTCGGCGACGGCCGCTTCCGCGTGAAGGACGGCACGCAGGGCACGTGGTGGGATCTCGCGACGGGCGCGAAGGCGTTTCAGCTCGAGAACAACCGCATCGCCGTGCAACTCGAAGACGGCAGGCTGCGTGTGAAGGACGGCCTGAGCGGCACCTGGGCGCTGATCGACTCGACGGGCCCCGCCGCTTTCCAGCTCGAAGGCAATCGCATCGGCGTGCTGCGGACGAGCGGTGAGTTCCGCGTCAAGGACGGACTGAACGGCGCGGTCACGACGCTCGCAACGAGCGGCGCGCGTCAGTTCCAGCTCGAAGGCAATCGCATCGCGCTGCTGACGGACAACGGCGAGTTCCGCGTCAAAGAAGGCATCAACGGCGCTTGGACGCTGCTCGCCAATCAACCGATCCGCCAGTTCGAGCTGAATGACAACCGCATCGGCATTCTGTTCGAGAGCGGCGAATTCCGCGTAAAGGATGGGATCCACGGTGCGTGGACCGTGCTCGCGTCGCAGGGAGTGCAATCCTTCCAGCTCCAGGCGCACCTCATCGGCATGCTGACTAACGAAGGAATCCTCCGCATCAAGAACGTCAGCAACGGCAAGACGAGCGACACGACGGCATACGGCGCAGGTGTCGTCACGCAATACCGGCTCATCATCGACAACCCGCTGCCGCCTCATCGCACGACGCCCGCGTCGTACAACGCGGGGCAGTCTCGCTGCCGCGCGATGACCGGCGACCCCAACTGCTATCACGTGACGGGCTTCGCGCTGCCCGCGCCGTACTACGGCATCTTCTGCGGCCTGAATCGTCCGACCGGCGATGACTTCTGGGGCACGGTGGGCGGCAAAGCACCGATCGACGGCCTCGACCAGATGTGTCTGCACCATGACCTGAAAGGCTACTGGTATGCCGGCCATGAGGACACCGAAGGCGAATGGGACGCGACGTGCATCGTGCGTTTCGGCCTCGAGTACGGACGTCTCACTCGCGACGGCTCGCTGATCGCGCACGGCGATTCGAGCTGGGATGAATGGGACACCGCGTGGGAAGGCGCCGGCATGCGCAATCTGTGGGACGGTCTCAACAACTACTGGACCGCCACTGACGTGTGCACAGATTCGATGCTTGCGAACTTCGACGCCGCCACGGGCGCGAATCACTAGGGCGATGTGGCGCGCCTCGGATCGTAGTGCTGTAACGCGACGACTATGCTGATCACGATCAGGAACAGCGGGTATTCCCAGCCGCCATTGGGCGCGCTGAATACCCAGCCGTTGCCGAGGTGTACCCACATCGCGCCGAGCAGCACGGGCACGAGACCGAGCGCGACCCAGCGCGTCGCGATGTTGAGCACGAGCAGCACGCCGCCGATGGCTTCGAGCGCGAACACGACATACGCAAGTGGCGCCGGCAGCCCGATCGACGAGAAGTACTGCGCCGTGCCCGCGAGCGTGAACGTGAAGTACTTCAGCACGACGCTGTGCGCGATGAACATGATGCCGAGTGCGACACGCAGCAGCGTGTCGCCGAGGAATGCGGGAGTCTTGATTGCAAGAGCTTTCATGGCGGCGCTCCTCACTTCTCGACCGGCAGATTGCTCTTCTGCCAGGCCTCGAAGCCGCCTTCCATCTCGACGACCGCGATGCCGGCCGAGGCAAATTCGATGGCCGCTGCGGCCGCGAGCTTGCACGTCTGGCTGTAGCAATAGATGACTGCGGTCCGATCCTTCGACAATCCCGCCAGCGTGTGCCACTTGCCCTGCGGCAGGTTGATCGCGCCCGGAATGTGGCCGGCGCGGTAGTCGCTGGGCAGGCGCACGTCGACGATCGTGATCGCCTCCTTGCGCTTGATCTGGCCGTCCAGCTCGAACGGTCCGGTGACGAACGCCAGCTTCTGCGCGAAGTAGTCGCGCGCGGCGCGGGTATCCTGGGTTTGCACGATGAGCACCTCGGTGATGTGGAAGAGTCGGGCTGAAGCCCGACCTGCAGCCTACGGACCGGGGCCTCGGGGATAATCGGCCCGGGCGGCATGAGATTTATTCCGATGCAGAACCTCACCGACATCGCGATCTTCGTCAAAGTCGTGGAGCTGGCGAGCTTTACCGCGGCCG
>DATCXH010000509.1:0-18487 GCA_036565925.1 Vicinamibacterales bacterium | reverse complement strand
GGCCGACCCCCGGGTAAATTTCCAACGCCTGCACACTTGAAACTGGCATCAGCAGCGCTGCTGCCAACAAACTCACACCGACAAAATTCTTCATGCTATCCCTTAGCCCTTTCGATTGAATTCGACTGCGCCAACCTGAGCAACAATCGAACCACATCTGTCAGAACCGATCCGACCTTTTCTTTTCAATCACTTAGACAGTTGGCCGATTTCGATCAAGTGCAAAAAGTCAGCCTGCTCGCGGATCTTTGTTCGACGAACGAAGCATCTCCACGTCCAGGCGGCGACTAATTTCTTAAGCGAAAGACGGCTTGGTCGAAGCCGATTGAAGACAAGATTGAGCAACTCTGAAGCCAAGTTGACTACGCGAGACTTGATGTTGATTTTCAACGACTTACGAAATCGAACCCGCGATGAAGTCGCCGAGCGAGCAGACTTAAAAATGCCCGCGCGTTGAACTAAGAACCTTTCAGCACGGCGCGGAAGACTCTCGCGCAATCCCCTCGTCGAATCGCTATCATGGTGATCGTTCCTCGTTCGGAACGTCTCCGGAAACCACTGTCGCGACGATAAACGGAGTTATGCGAATGCTGTCGTCATCCACCGGCGGTCAGGGCCATGCTGTGTCGATGCGCCGCGTCATCAGCGTCGCCCTGGCAAGCGCCGTCCTCTTTGCCGCGTGCACCGATCCGCAGGTCAAGAAGCAGCAGTATCTCGAGAGCGGAAACAGCTACTTCGAGAAAAAGATGTACGGCGAAGCGATCGTCGAGTACCGAAATGCGGTCGCATTGGACGCGACGTTCGGCGAGGCACGCAAGAAGCTTGCGGAGGCGCTCACCCACACCGGCGATGCTGCCGCGGCCCTCGGCGAGTACGTCCGAGCGGCCGACTTGTTGCCGAACGACGTCGACACACAGATTGATGCAGGAACCTTGCTCCTTGGTACTCGAAAGCCGCAGGAAGCCCTTCAGCGCGCCGAAGCCGCGCTCAAGGTCGAACCCAATAACGTCCAGGCGCTGATCCTGCGCGGCAGTGCGCTCTCCGGGCTCACGTCCTATGACGAGGCGTTGAAGTCAATCGAGGGTGCGATTCAGCTCGACCCGCAGCGCGGCCGCTCGTACAGCAGCCTGGCATTAATACAGCTGGCGCAAGGAGACAAGGAGAAGGCCGAGGCCGCATTCCGAAGAGCCGTGGAGTTGTCACCGAAGGACGTGCAGGTGCACATGGCCCTCGGAAATTTCTATTGGGCGGCTGGCCGAGTGCAGGACGCCGAGCGCGTCTTTCGAACGGCATTGGCGCTCGACCCTGCGAATAGACCGGTCAATCGCTTCATGGCGTCGCTGATGGTGTCATCCGGTCGAAGCGCCGAAGCGGAACAGTACGTGCTCCGCATTGCCGACTCGGACCCCAATCCCCTCGACGTCCTGGCTCTCGCGGATTACTACCTGATGATGGATCGTCCGAAGGACGCTATCGCGCGGCTCGAGAAACTCCCGAATACCCAGGTCCCGATCGTCGTTCATCGTCTGGCGCGGGCCTACTCTGCGACCGGCGACCAGACCAAAGCGCTGGCACTCGTCGAGGACGCGCTGAAGACGAACGCGAACGACGCCGCTGCACTCGCGCTCAAGAGCACGTTACTTCTCCGCGCTGGTCAGTACGATGCCGCGTTGGCCGCAGCGCAGGCAGCGGTGTCTGCCGATCCGTCGTCGGCAGAGGCCCAGTTCGCGATGGGCCGGCTCTATGCGATCCGCGGGGACGACTATGGGGCCCGCACCGCGTTCCGTGAAACGATCCGCATCAACCCGCGCGCCGCAGCCGCGCAGGTGGCGCTCGCCAACATCGAAGCCCAGGCAGGCGCGACGGAAGCCGCGGCGCGACTGGCGATCGAAGCCGCAAAGAATCAGCCGAACAGCCCGTCTGCGCGGCTTGCGCTGGTTCGGAATCTCATTGCGACACGCGAGTTCGACCGTGCCGGACAGGAAATCAGGACCCTCGTGGCTGCCCTTCCCAACGATGCGACCGTTCGTGCACAGGAAGGGCGTCTGGCGCTGGCGAAGAACGATCTGACCGTCGCGCGCGTCGCGCTCGACAACGCCCGGAAGTTGGATCCCGCGTCGTTTGAAATCACCAGTCTGCTCGTCGCGCTCGACCTTCGTCAGAACAACCCCACGGCCGCGAAAGCTCGAGTCGAGGAATTTGTGAAGAACCACCCGACGACAGACGCCCGGCTGTTGGCCGCACGCACCTACACCGCGATCAAAGAACCGGATGCGGCGGAGAAAATGCTGCGTGCCACGATCGAGACGGACCCCTCGCTCGTGACGACGTACGACATGCTCGGCCAGTTGTATATGAGCCAGGGCAAACTCGATCAGGCCCTGATCCAGTTCGAGACGCTCGCCCAGAAGCAGTCGCGACCCGTCGAAGCGTTGACCATGGCCGGGATGATCCTCCGTCAGCAGGGCAAGAACGATCTCGCTCGCGCGCGGTATGAGCAGGCGCTTGTGCTCGATCCGAATGCCGCGACCGCGGCTAACAATCTCGCCTGGATGTTGACGGAATCGGGTGAGGACCTCGACCGCGCCGTCGATCTCGCAAAAATCGCGACGGCGGCCTCACCCAACGCGCCCGCCGTCATGGATACGCTGGGGTGGGCCTGGCTGAAAAAGCGCGAAGCCCGTCTGGCGATTCCGCTGTTCCAGCGCTGTGTAGAGTTGGAGCCCTCGAACGGGTGGTATCACTACCACCTGGGTCTCGCGTACGATCAGGTGGGCGATCGCGACCGCGCTCGGGCGTCGTTGCAGCGTGCGTTCCGAGCCGGCACGAACACGGCGACAGCCGCCGAAATCAATAAGCTGCTCGCCAGGATCGACGCCACCAACTAGTGCGTAAGCTCCTCCTCATCCTCGTCGCCCTCGTCGTCTCCGTGAGCGCCATCGCCGCGGGTGCGGTCTATTGGTTGTTCTCGGGCGACGGCCTCCGCCTGGCGATCGAGCAACAGGCCAGTGAGTGGCTGGGGCAACCTGTATCTGTCGGACGCGCGCGCGCTGGTATTTTCCCGCGCACAGCAATTCACCTCAGCAACGTGCGCATCGGTGAACCCGCCCGCGTGACCCTCGCCGAGGTGGACGTCTCGACCGATTTCCGCGAACTGCTCTCGCGTCGGATCCAGGACGCGACGGTCACGATCGCCAACAGCCGCATCGAGATGCCCTTGCCGTTTTCCATTCCGTCGGGCAGCGACGACGACACGCCTGGACGCACATCCGCTGACGCCTCGAAGGGCGCCGTCGAGATCGTGTCGATTCGCACCATCGCCCTCGACAACGTGGTCGTGGTCAGTCGCGGGAAGGAAGTGCGCGTCTCCGAGGAATCATCCCTCACCGGCAATCGGTTGACGCTTCGCCGCTTCGAGGCACGCTCTGGAACGACCACGCTGGACGCAGAAGGTGAAGTCGATCTCGCGCCGCGCGTCGAAGCGCGACTGAAGGCCACGGCCAATAAACTCGACGTCGACGAGTTGCTCGCGCTCGCTGACGCGTTCACACCCCCAGCGACGACCAGCCGGACTACGGCTTCACCATCGGCGCCGATGAAGATCGCGGCTCGAATCAGCGCCGAAACAGCGACGGCTGGCGGCGTCGAGGTGCGCCAGTTCGCGAGCGAGCTCGAGGTGAACGGCGATCGCGTGGTGCTGTCTCCGCTCACGTTTCAACTGTTTGGCGGGCGCTACCAGGGCGCGGTCAGTGCGCAGCTCGGGAAAGCGCTCTCACTCACGATCAAGTCGCGGCTTCAAGATCTCAATGTGGCGCAACTCGCCGCCTTCGGCGGTTCTCCGGACACGATCAGCGGCACGCTGACCGGCGCGGGAACATTCAGCGGCTCTGGTCCCGACGTCGCCGCGGTGTTGAAGTCAGCCCGCGGCACGGGCACCGCGACGATCGCGAACGGCGCAATCCGCCGACTGAATCTCGTTCGGACGGTCGTGCTATTCTTCGGACGGCCCGCTCCTGACGCCGCCGAGAGCACCGACCAGTTTGAGCGCATTGATGCGAGCTTCTCGCTCGCCAATCAGGTCTTGCGTGCCGATCCCTTGTCCATGCGCTCGCGTGACGCAGACATTGTCGGCACCGTCACGATGAACCTTGATGCACAGTCTCTCGACGGCGCGCTCGATTTATCGCTATCGGAAGAATTGTCGAAACAGGCCGGGACGGATCTTGTACGGTTCACTCGCGAGGGGAACCGTGTTGTATTGCCCGCAAAAATCACCGGCACCCTCGCTGCTCCGCACGTCACGATTGACGCCGCCGCTGCGACCAAGCGTGGACTCCGCAACGAAGTAGAAAGGCGCCTCAAGGGCCTCCTCGAGGGATTCGGCCGCTGAGGCGCCGCAATCGTCATCGGTCGGACACTCAGTCGTTGTCGATGATGGTCCCGACGCCCTGATTGTCGGCAATCGTCGCGGCCGTCGCGCCGCTGAGATTGACGCGAAACGTCTCGTTCGACTCATTCAACACGTCACCAAGTACCGGCACCGATATCGTCTGTGACGTCGTGCCCGGGGCGAACGTCAACGTCCCCGATGTGGCCGTGAAGTCGGACCCGGCGACCGCGGACGTATTGTTGCCGGTCGCGTAATTGACCGTCACGGTGCGGCCGCTGACCGTCGAGAGTGTCACCGTGAACACTGCATCGATACTCCCCGAATTGGGCTCCGTGACGCTCACGTTGTTGATCACCAGGCTCGGCGTCGCGTCGTTGTCGGTGATCGTGCCGACGCCCAGATTGTCGGAGATTGTGGCGTTCACCGGGGCGGACAGATTCACGTTGTACGTCTCGTTGGCTTCGTCGAGCGCGTCGCCCAGTACCGGCACGACGACCGTCTGCGTCGTTGTTCCCGGCGAGAACGTCAGCGTGCCGGATACCGCGGTGTAGTCCTGGCCGGCAACGGCGCTGACATCGGATGTCCCGTAGGTGACATTCACCGTCTGGCCGCTCGCCGCCGAAAGCGTCACCGTGAACGACGCGTTCACGGTCGTTCCGGTATTTCCTTCGGTGACGCTGACGTTGTTGATGCGCAGCGACGGCGTGGCGTCGTTGTCCGTGATCGTGCCAGTGCCCTGCGCGTCGGCGATCGTCGCATTGACGGCGCCGCTGAGATTGACCACGAACGTTTCGTTTGGCTCATCCACCGTATCGCCAATCACCGGGATGGTGATGGTCCGCGAGGTGATCCCCGGATTGAACGTCAACGTTCCACCGGACGCGGCAGTGTAGTCGGCCGGCGCCGTGGCGGTGCCGTTGGCGGTCGCATAGTTCACTGTGACCGTTTGGCCGCTTGCTGGCGACAACGTGACGGTGAACACCGCGTTGACAATTCCGGTGTTGTTTTCGGTCACGGTGACGTCGTTGATGCTCAGCGATGGCGACGAATCGTTGTCGAGAATCGTGCCAGTGCCTTGTCCATCAGCGATCGTCGCCGCCACCGGCGAGCTGAGATTGACGACAAACGTTTCACTGCCCTCGCTGACGAGATCGCCCGCGATCGGAATCGTGATTGTCCGCGTTGTGGTGCCTGGCGTAAATGTCAATACCGTCGCGGCCGCTGCGGTGTAATCGGCAGGCGCAGTCGCGGTGCCATTCGCGGTCGCGTATGTCACGCTGACCGTTGTGGCGCTGGCCGCTGACAGCGACACCGTGAATACCGCAGTCACCCCGGGGGCGTCGGTTTCAGTGACCGTCACGTCATTGATCGACAACGTCGGCACCGCTTCGTCGTCGACGATCGTGCCGATACCCTGCGCATCAGCAATCGTCGCATTCACCGGAGCGCTGAGATTGACGAAAAAGGTTTCGTTACCTTCCGCCAGGGTGTCGCCTTGCACGACCACAGTGACCGTCTGCGACGTCACCCCGGGAGCAAACGTGAGGGTCGTCGAAGCGATGGATGTGTAATCGCCCGGTGCCGTAGCGGTGCCGTTCGCCGTCGCGTAGCTGACGGTCACCGTCTGCGCACTCGCCGCCGAGAGACTGACAATCAACGTCGCATTGACAGTACCGGCATTGCCTTCGGTCACGCTGACGTCGTTGATGGCCAAAGTCGGCGCAGAATCATCGTCGGTGATGGTGCCGATGCCCTGCCCATCATTGATCGTGGCGTTGACGGCGCCACTCAATGTCACGACGAAAGTTTCGTTGGGCTCATCGATCACGTCTCCGGCAACAGACACACTGAACGTTAGCGAGGTCGTGCCTGGATTGAACGTGAGCGTGCCCGACGTCGCGGCATAATCCTGTCCGGCGGTCGCCGTGCCGTTGCTCGTCGCGTAATTCACCGTTATCGTGCTTGCGCTGGACGCAGACAACGTGACGGTGAATGTCGCGTTGGTTGTGCCTGCGTTCCCTTCAGTGACCGTGACATCGTTGATGGCGAGTGTTCCCGGTGCACCAGTACCCTGGATCGTGATATCGACCGTATCCATCGCCGTCTGACTGCCATCCCCGACAACGAGTTGGAACCGCAGCACCTGCGCCATCGCCGTCGCCGCTGGCGCGGTGAACGTCGGCGTTGCAGATGACGCTCCAGAGAGGGTGACTGCCGGGCCGCTGATCTGCGTCCATGCGTAGGTGAGCGTCGCCCCTTCGGGATCGTTGCTCGCGCTACCGTTCAATTGCACCGACGCACCGCCGGCGACAGTCTGATTGGGACCGGCCTCCGCCACCGGCGGCAGATTGCCCGGTGGTGTCTCGAGCACCAGAATTTCCGACAACCCTACCGCCCAGGTTGCGGGGCTTACCGTGTTGACCGTGAATCGAACCCACGTCACGGCGCGCGGCGCGAATTCCACGTCGGTTCCGGTCCCGTCATTGGCCAGCGTACCGACGTTAATCGCGGTGCCACTGCTGAACGTGAGAATGCCGCTTCTCACGTTGTCGTCCAGATTCGGTCGATCGTGAAGGCGAACGAGGCCGACGTAGTGCGGCTCAGGCCAATTCAATTCGATCCAGGCGCCAGAACCTTGCGCCTCTGTTGCCCACTCGCGGCTCGAGTCCGCCGGGTATCCGCTGATCACGCCGTCCACCGCCTTGCTTGCGGCCTGCAGTGGCGCATTTTGCGACGATGCGGTGACGGTGGCCGTCCGCGCGATGTTGTTGATCGCCGATGGAACTGTCGTGACGTTCAGTGAGACCGTGTCGGGGAGGCTCGAATCCACGCCATCCGAGACGACAAGCTGGAACGTCAGCACGCTGCCTTGCGGCGCGTTAGACGGCACGACGACTGTCGGCCGTACAACTGTGGCACTGGACAGCGAGGCAGCAGGACCACCCGTTTGCGCCCACTGATACGTGAGAGTTTGACCTTCCGGATCGGAACTCCCACTCCCGTCAAGTGTGACCGCACCACCGGGGCTCACGACGATGTCCGGACCAGCATTCGCTGTCGGTGGAGTGTTCGACGTACCGGGGACGCGAATGTCGACCGTGTCGGGACTGCTGCTCGACTGCCCGTCGGACACGACAAGCCGGAACGTCATCGTCTGCGAGAGAGGCTGGGCGGCCGGCGCAACAAATGTTGGTGTGGAGGACGTGGGATTTGACAGCGTGACGGCCGGACCACTCGTCTGACTCCATGCGTACGTCAGCGGATCGTTATTCGGATCTGAACTCTGTCGTCCGTCGAGGGTGACGAGCTGGTTACCTGAGACGGTTTGATCCGGTCCTGCATTCGCAACCGGAGGCATGTTCGTCGCGCCGGCTTCGAATACTTCAAACTCGGCGAGACCGACGTTCGCCGTCGATGATGTGACCTGCGTGATCGAGAGGCGGAGCGAAGTGATGGTGCGTGCCGGGAATGTGAACGTGACAGGAGTGGCGTTGTTCGATGCCGCAGTCACCGGCAGCGTTGTGCCGTTGCTGAACGTGATGACGCCGGCGAGCATCTGATCATCGGGGTTCGGTCGGTCGTAGATAACGACTCGGCCAACGGTACGCGGTGAGGACCAGTTCATCTGGATCCACGCTCCGACCCCTTCTCCTTGCGTCACCCACTCGCGCGTTTCATCACCCGGGTATCCATCGACGATCCCGTCAGCAACCTTCGCCGCACCTGATCCCGTGCGCTGCGACGAGGCCGTGAAGGTGGCGAGCGGCGCGATGTTCGGCCCAAACGTTGACGGATTCTGCGCAGACCGGACGATCACTCGAATGCCGTCAGGCACGGATGACAACGACCCGTCACTGACCACGAGCTCGAACTCCAGAATCGTGTCAGTGGCAAGGCCTGTCGGCGCGACGAACGTCGGACGCGATGCTGTGAGACTCGACAACGTCACGGCCGGTCCGAACACCTGTCGCCATTCATACGTCAACGCCGTGCCGTTGCCATCCCAACTCGCTGTGCCATCCAACGTCACTGGAGCGCCTTCATTGACGACCTGCTCGGGACCAGCGTTGGGAACCGGTGGCCGATTCGAAATTCCGGCGAGCTGCTCGCTCCAGAAGAACTCGTCCTTGTGTGCCCACCTGCTGATGTAGCGATCGGCGCCGCCCTGACTGACGTGCGATCGAATGGCCATGTACTTCGGATTACTCGGCGAGAGCGCTGTCTGTGAAGACGAGGGTACATCGAGGCTTTCGCGCTCGGTCCACACCATCTGCGTCGGATCCGTGACGGAACCGCGCGGAATCTCGGTGAAGTAGGTAAGAGGGTTCGCAGATAGCGGCCACGTGTCATCACCTGATGGCCAGACGGTGGTCTTGTGGATCGTCGGGTTGTATCCGGGATTAGCGGTTCGCGCGTTCTGCGCTGCTTGAATGAGCAGGTGGTACGTGGTCGAGTGATCGCTATGTGTGTCCCACTGGCTCGTCGTAAAAATATGGGTAGGACGAATCGAGCTGAGGATGTCTGTGAGGTCGCCGACCATCGTCGGCCAGTTGTACGGTCCCGCCGTACCGAATCGATAGTGGTGATAGTCCGTATTCCCGAGACCACGCGTCGCGTACGTCTGCGACACGCCATTACCAGTGACAAAGGCTCCGCTGGCAGTATTTCGAACCGCAGGGAGGTACCCGTCGGGGTAACCGAGAAAAATCAACCGATTCTCGGGAACGCCGAGAATCTGTTGCGCGTTGACGGCTTCGTCCTCACGAACCGGCGCCACCGCGACGCCGTTGAAGTCGCCATTCGTAACGTACACGATGTAAACGGTCTCGCCCCGTGCCACGGCTCGTTGCACGACACCGGACGCGATGATGACATCGTCATCCGGGTGAGGAGAGATGATCAGAATGTCGGCGTGAACCCCCGCAGGCACACCACTGACGAGAAACGCGACCAACAATGGCAGTCGCAAGTACGCCTGTATTGACTTCACAGCGTGTCTCCCTACGAACGGTTGTGATGACGACCCGTGAACTCACGGACAAACCACACCGGTTCCGGGGGGAGTCGGATGGCTGCGCCGAAATTCGTTGAGCGGGTTTGGCTGAGGAGATTCGTGAATTATTAAAAGTAATTCATGAAACTCAGCAATGGGTGGCGAGTATTGATCGGCCGCCAGACATCGTCAACGCAAACTCGCTTGTCAGTTCGTTCACGTCGGTGCGAGTCGTATGTAGCAACGATGCGATACCGCGGTCCGCCCGATTTGATGGAACGTCTGAAGTCTGGCGATTCGAAGACTTCAGCGTTCACGAGCCGCGAGGCGTCACCAGCCTTCAGATGGCGACGCCTCGCTCGACGGGGGAAAGTCCCTAATAGACTTCGAATTCCGCAAGCCCGATATTGCTCCCTCGCGCCGACGTCACAGTAAACCTTACCCACGTAACGTTCTTCGCGGCGAAATCGAACTGCACGGCTGCACCATCGTTGGCGAGATTACCGACGGCGATCGATGAGCCGTCGCTGAACGTCAACGTGCCTCCGAGGACCTGGTCTTCCGTGTTGATGCGGTCATGGAGAACGACGCGGGTAATGGATTGCGACGATGTCCACGTGAGCTGAATCCAGGCGCCCGACAACTGGCCGACGCTTGCCCATTCGAGCGTCGGATCGACGGGATATCCACTGACCATTCCGTCGATGGCTTTCGAGGCACTCTGACCGCGACCTGAATTCTCCGTGGAGGCGGTGGCTGTCGACGCGAGCGCGCGGTTTGCCGACGTGCTCGACGGTGTTACTGCGACGTTGACGGTCCTTGAAACAGAGCCCCCTCGACCATCGCCGATGGTGACTGTCACAGTGAACGTCGTGTTGGAGGTGATTCGCGGTGGCGTGAAGGTGGCAGTGGCACCGGTCCCGGTGACACTCCCACCGTTCGTCGTCCAGACGTAGGTCAGTGGATCGCCGTCTGGATCGTTGGCGGTGACGGAAATCGAACTCGTCTGCACGTCAGTGATCGCCGACGGATTCGCAGTCGGTCCGGCTGTGACTTGCGGTGATGCGTTCGAGAAGCCGGATGGCGCATACACTTCGAACTCGGCGAGCCCGGTATTGTCGCCTCTCGCCGTCACCACCTCGAGTCGTACCCACGTCACGGTCTTCGCGTTGAAATCAAACGTCTGACCCGCGCCGTCGTTGGGGAGATTGCCAACCGGAATGGTCGATCCATCGCTGAATCGCAGCGTGCCGGACAGAATCTGATCCGCGGTGTTGATGCGGTCGTGCAGGATGACGCGGCCCACACTCTGTGCGACGGGCCATGTCAGCTGAATCCACGCACCAGCGAGCTGTCCTGGCGCCACCCACTCACGTGTTGCGTCGGTTGGATATCCATCGACGAAGCCGTCGATGGCTTTTGCGGCGGTCTGCCCGCGTCCTTCGTTTTCGGAAGAGGCAGTCGGCGCCGCGGTGCGCGCGATGTTGGTGCTGCCACCACCGCCGCCCGATGTCGGATTCACCGTGATGTTGACCGAACCCGTGGCAGTACCGCCGTGTCCGTCAGCCACCGACACATCGACACGGATCACTGTCGTGGATGCAACGGACGGTGGCGTAAACGTCACGGTCGCGCCCGAGCCGGTCACCGTTCCACCCGTCGCCGACCAGGTGTAGCTCAACGTATCGTTATTCGCGTCAGTCGCCGTCACCGACACGCTCGACGTCTGCGCGCTGGTGATCGTCGCGGGATTCGCCGTCGGTCCGGATGTGATCTGCGGCGGTGTGTTGGAGCCGCCTCCGCCGCCGGTGCCTGAAAACACTTCCCATTCCGCAAGACCGATCGAGTCACCTCTGGCGCTGGTGATCTCGAACCTCATCCACGTTACCGTGCGCGCCGCAAAATCCGTCGTCAGGCCGGCGCCGTCATTCGGCAGCGTGCCGATCGGGATGGTGCTCCCG
The DNA here is from genome assembly GCA_036565925.1 of Vicinamibacterales bacterium. GTDB lineage: Bacteria > Acidobacteriota > Vicinamibacteria > Vicinamibacterales > UBA2999 > Gp6-AA40. Next base: position 7,143 of record DATCXH010000509.1, on the reverse strand, counting down.
TCGCTGAACCGAAGCAGACCGGCGAGCACTTGATCGGACGCATTGATTCGATCGTGCAGGATCGAACGAGAGACCGTGCGCGCGGTGGACCACGTCAGTTGAATCCAGGCACCGGCGAGTTGGTTGGTCGTGGCCCATTCACGCTGTGAGTCGCCCGGGTATCCGCCGACGACGCCGTCGATGGCTTTCGCGGCCCCTTGCCCGCGAGCGCTGTTCTCGGATGACGCCGTCGCAACGGCCGCCCCGGCGATATTCGTGGGCGCGTTCGACGGCGAGACGATCACCGTCGCCGTGCTCGAGACGATTCCTCCACGCCCATCGGCCACATAAACGGTCACATCGAAGTTCGTTGGGCTGATCACCGTTGGGGGGACGAAAGTCACCGACGATCCCGAGCCCTGGATGTGGCCTCCGCTCACCTGCCAGCTGTATGTCAGCGGATCACCGTTGGGATCAGTTGCTGTGACCGCGATCGTCGACGTCGCATTGTCCAGAATCGACGAAGGCGTTCCTGCCGGCCCTCCGGTGATCGAAGGAGCGCTGTTCCCCGAAGGGAGCGACCATGGCAGCTTCGTTGTCGGTGGACCGTAGGCTTCGAATTCTGCGAGACCGGCCGCAGTGCCCGACGCGGTCGTCACGGTAAATCGGACCGACGTGATCGTCTTCTGTGCGAACGTGATGTTGAGGCCGCTGCCGTTCGCCGGCAGAGCTCCGACGGGGATGGTGGAACCATCGCTGAAGGTCAGCGTTCCTCCTGTGATGTTTTCGGTGGAGTCCGGCCGGTCGTGGAGCACGATTCGCGTGATCTGCTGCGGCGTTGACCACGTCAGCTGGGCCCATGATCCAGCGAGCCCGCTCGCGACCCACTCTCCTGGCCCGCCGCGTCCGATCGATGGAATGACTGGAAAGCCCACAACGGCGGCGTCGTTCAACCGGCTGGCAGTTGTTCCGGTGCCCGCACTGGATGAGGCGCTCGCCGTGGCTTTCAACGCCAGGTTCGCCCACCATTCGCTGACGAAGAACGCCTCGTCGTGTTTCACGAACGCCTGCAGCCAGCCAGTGATTTGGGTGCCGCCTTGTGTGGCGTAGTCGGCGATAACGCGTGACTTAAGGTTGGTTGCCGCCGTCGTTGACTGCATCACCGACGGGACGACGACCTGCTCGCGATCGGCCCATGTGAAGGGCGTCATCGATAGGAATGGAGGGGCCGAAAAGTCGACGGTCGGCGTAAACGGCGGATTCGGCCAGTGATAGCTGGGATCGCACGACAGTTCGCAGGGCTCGTGCACGAACGCTTCATGGAGCGTCGGCTGGAACGTCGGATCGACCCCCATCTGCGCCAGCATCGCTTCGCTCAGCGAGATGTTCGTGAGGGCGTGATCCAGGTTCGCGTCGTACGAGCTCACGACATAAATGTCCTGAGGCTTGTAGTTGCGAAACACTGTCTGCAGATCGCCGACGAGCTGCCGGCCGTTGTAGTTTGCCGGAAGGCCGTAAATAAACCGGTGGTAATCAGTATTTCCGAGGCCGAACGAGCCGTACGTCTGCGAGAAGCCAGCGGCGGACGTGAACTGGGACGTCGGGTCCAGATACAGGTAATAGATGTCGCGAATTCCGCAGTCCGGATAACCGAGGAAGATGACATCGTTCGCACTCAGGCCAAGACGTGTCATCGCAGTGACCGTTTCCTGCTGGCGCGTGGGGCCGATGTCATGGGAATCGCAATCGCCATTCGTCAGGATGACGACCTTCACGTTCTTCCCGGCGAGCACCGCCGAATGGATGATGCCACTCGCGAAGAGCGCTTCGTCATCAGGGTGCGGTGCGATCACCATCACTTGCGCGAAGCTCGTTTCGACCGTGACCGTGACGAGCACCGCCGCCAGAAGAACCTTCACGAAGGTTGCACGAATTTGAGAAGTGATCCCCAACGCCCGAATCGCGTAACCGACCATGCAGCGAGACTCCGATGAAAAGAACTCGATTGTCCGCGCCTGCCATACGCAAGAGGCGAGCCGAAAGTGTGCAAGAAGGCGGTATTGAGCGGTGTAGTTGGCATTCTGACGATTTCTTCGCGCGAACGCTTTACGGAAGGTGCGCCTATAGGCAGACATTAGGCGCCAAGGCGCAAACAAACAGCGACTTTAAGTTCCAATGTCTGGCGGAGTCCTGCCTACGCCGTCACGCCGATCGATTAACGCGGTGAAAGGTTTTGGTAGAGAACCGCCCATGGGGGCGTCCGTATGGATCTCATAGGGGGCTCACAATGACTTGTGCCCGTTGTTTCAAAGAGATAGAGGATGGCTCGTTGTATTGCCGCTTCTGCGGCGCTGCTGTCCACACAATGCCGCGAGCGCGTCGAGTCACGCGGACACCCGAGGAAGGGCGATTGGGCGGCGTGTGTGCCGGCCTTGCCGCCTACCTCGATGCCGATGTCACCCTTATCCGGCTTGCCTGGGTCATCCTGTCGATCGTCCCAGGGCTGCTGGTTGGTGGTGTGCTCGTGTACGCCGCGTGTTGGGTGCTGCTGCCGGTTGCGATCCCGGAGACACGAAGGATTTATCGAGGACCGCGACTGACCCGTTCGGTCTCCGATCGCCAGATCGCCGGCGTGTGCGGCGGCGTGGCGGAGTATCTCGACACCGATGTCACGATCATCCGGATTGTTACGGTCGTGCTGGCGATCTATCCCGGTGCGATCATCTGCGGTGTGATCGCCTACCTGATCGGTTGGATAGTCATCCCCGAGAGTCAGGCGCCGGTGTCTGCAGGAACCACTCCGCGAAGCGTCGAATCCCTTCCTTGAAGGGCGTGCGCGGTTCGTATCCGAGCAGGTCGCGAGCTTTGGCGACGCTCGCCCACGTTTGCGGCACGTCGCCAGCCTGCTCGCGTTTCCACTCGATCGTAGCCTGCCGCCCGAGCGCCGCCTCAATCGTGTGGATCATCTCGAGCAACGTCACGGTGGCGTTGTTCCCCAGATTGACCACTTCGTAACGCGTACGGTCGTAGTGAATCGCGCCGCGGATGCCGGCAACAATGTCGTCAATGTACGTGTAGTCGCGTCGTGTGCTGCCGTCGCCGAACACCGGAATCGGTTGCCCGCTGCTAATCAGTTTCGCGAATTTGTGAATCGCCAAATCAGGACGCTGCCGCGGCCCATAGACCGTAAAGAATCGCAGCGCGATGAATCGGATGCCATACAGGTGACTGTAGACGTGTCCGAGCAGCTCGCCGCTCACTTTCGTGCTGGCGTACGGGCTGATCGGCTGAAGCACATAGTCGTCCTCGCTCCACGGTACGCGAGGATTGACGCCGTAGACGCTGCTCGATGACGCGAAGACGAAATGCGGAATCTTCTGTCGCGCCGCGATCTCCAGCAGGTTCTGCGTACCTCTGACGTTGACGTCCTGATAGGTCACGGGACGCTCGATCGAGGGCCGCACGCCCGCCATCGCGGCAAGGTGCACAATCGTATCGAACCGCGTGTTCAGCTGTTGTGAGAGGCTGTCGGCATCGCGAAGATCTCCTTCAATCAGCCGATATCGCGGGTGCCGGAGGTGCTCGCGGATATTGCGTTGTTTGAGCTCGCGGTCGTAGAACGCATCGAAGTTGTCGAGAACCGTGATCTCGACGCCGTCGGCCAGGAGCGAATCAACGACGTGACTGCCTATGAATCCGGCGCCACCGGTGACGAGGACGTGCATGCGACGGGTCAGCTCGCCACGCCGACGCGTGGCGTCAGAGCGAGTGCCACCTGTGCGATCTGGTCCGACGTCAACTCCGGAAACATCGGCAGCGACAGCACTTCGGCCGCCGCGCGTTCGCAGACAGGAAATGCGCCGGCCGCGTACCCCAGATCGCGATACGCAGGCTGTAAGTGGACAGGAATTGGATAGTGCACTCCGGTCTGTACTCCTGCGTCGCTCAGCCGTTCACGCCACGCGTCGCGCTGCTGAAGCCGAACCACGTACAGGTGATACACGTGCCGCGCGTCGCGGCGTTCGCGAGGCAGTTCCACTGACGTCTCGGCCAGGCGGCGCGCATACTCGGCGGCGTTGCGCCGCCGCGCCTCCGTCCAGGCTTCGAGGTAACGAAGTTTCACGCTTAGAATCGCTCCCTGGACGCCATCCATGCGGTAGTTGAAGCCGCGATACTTGTGTTCGTAGCGCGTCTCCTCGCCCCACGCGCGCAGCAGTCGAATCTTCTTCGCGATCTCGGGATCGCTCGTGACCACCGCACCGCCTTCGCCGTAAGCGCCGAGATTCTTACCGGGATAAAAGCTGAAGCAGCCGATCTGACCGATCGACCCGCACCGCTTCCCTTTGTACTCGGAGCCATGCGCCTGACACGCATCCTCAATCACCACGAGATTGTGCTTTCGTGCGATCGCCATGATCGGATCCATGTCCGCCGGCTGCCCGAAGAGATGCACAGGAATAATCGCCTTCGTCCGCGGCGTAATCGCTGCCTCGAGCTTCGTCGGGTCCATCGTGAGGAACTCGGGCTCGACGTCGATGAGCACCGGCGTGGCGTTCGCGTACTCGATCGCGGCAACAGTCGCAACGAACGTGAAGGGAACCGTGATCACCTCGTCGCCGGGTCCGACACCTGCGGCGAGCAGCGACAGATGCAGGGCGCTTGTGCCGGTGTTCACGCCGATCGCGTCCGAGGTCTGACAGAACGCGGCGAAATCACGTTCGAATGCCGCAACGGCAGGACCGAGAATGAACTGGGCGTTTTCGAAGACCTTGGCCACCGCAGCGTCGATCTCGGGCTTCAGTGCGCGGAACTGGGCTGGCAAATCGACAAACGGGATCATGCGTCGACCGCGCTCCCGACGCCGACGAGACGGCCTCTGGCCGCTATCGATTCGCTCGCCGCTTCCAGTAGTCGAACGACCCGAAGTCCGGCCTCACCGTCGGTCGTCGGTTTCGTGCCCTGACGAATGCAGTCCACGAAGTGCGCCGCTTCGACGCTGAGCGCTTCGGTCACGGCCAACTGCGGCGCCCACATGTCGCCGGTGCGATATCCAATCAGCATTTGATAAACGTTTTCCGGACTCGGATTCACTGAGATGCCTCGGTCGTACACTTTGATCTTTTCGCTGCCCTCGAGGTCGTCGAACATTACCATGCGGCGACTTCCACCCAGCAACGTACGACGCACCTTCACCGGGGACAGCCAGTTCACGTGAACGTGGGCGATCAAACTGTCCTCGAAGAACATCGTCATATAGGCGATGTTCTCGGGGCGACCCGGGAGATGCGCCAGCCCGGTGCATGACACGGAGACGGGCCGTTGGCGCAGTACGTAGTCCATGATCGCGAGATCGTGGACCGCGAGATCCCACAAAACGTTGACGTCCCTCTGGAACAGACCAAGATTGATGCGAACGGAATCGTAGTAGTAGATCTCACCGAGCTCGCCGCTCTCGGAGAGCTCCCTCATCTTGCGCACGGCGCCGGTGTAGACGAAGGTATGTCCCACCATCAGGACGAGGTTGCGCGCCTGCGCTTCGTCGATCAGCCGACTCGCCTCATCGCTGTTCGCGGTGATCGGCTTCTCGACGAGCACGTGCTTGCCTGCGCGCAGCGACGCCAGGGCCAGATCGAAATGTGTCTCCACTGGCGTCGCGATGACCACCGCATCGACATGCGGATCGTTGTACAGCTCCGCGGCCGTCGTCGCCGTCGTGATACCCGGATATCGCCGCGCTGCTTGCGCGAGCCGCTCCTGCCGCGGATCGCAAACCATCCCCACGACGGCGTCCTTGCAGTCGACGAAATTGCGAACGAGGTTCGGGCCCCAGTAGCCGTAGCCGACCACTCCAATCCGTATCACTCCACCCTCACCCTTTTCCGCTTCGCGCAAGAAGCCGCGCCGGTACACCGGCAACGGTCGCTCCGGGGGCGACGTCCTGTGTCACCACGGCGCCCGCGCCGATAAGAGCGTCTTCACCGATCGTGAGGCCGCACATGATCGTCGCGCCGCTCCCGATTGACGCTCCGCGCTTGACACGGGTCGGCACCACGGTCCAATCCGCTTCAGTCTGCGGCCGGCCGTGGATGGTCGCGCGGGGACGTGGGTCGTTGATGAAGACGACACCGTGTCCGACGAATACATCATCCTCTATCGTGACGCCTTCGCAGACGAAGGAGTGCGAAGAGATCTTGCACCGCTGACCGACCACAGCGCCTTTCTGGATTTCGACGAACGCGCCGATCTTGGTATTCGCACCAACACGGCATCCATAGAGGTTCACGAGATCGGGGTGGAAGATGATGACGCCTTCACCAAGGGTGACGCTCGACGCGATGGGCATTGAAGAAATCCTACTATCTCATGCGTAAGAGGCAACCTTGTTGACTGCGCGGAAAATCCCTCGGCCGTGCGAGAATACCTCTTCCGCAAGACCTCTTGTGAAAAACGCTTCTTCACGTGTCCGCTCGTTCGTGCGAATGCTATCGCTCGCCTCGATCGTGGCCACCGCGGCCTGCGGTGGTGACGACGATCGTCCGCCAACGACACCGCCGCCGACAACGCCACCGCCAACATCACCGCCGCCGAGCGGGGGCGTGGTCACAGTGACCGGAACGGAACGGATCGGGTGGACCCAAACTGTTCAAGCGTCGCAGAGCATCCAACAATTTCGATTTGCCGCCTACATCGACAACCGTTCACGCGCAAATCTCGCGGGTGTGCAGTGCGCCACGAGCGGCACGGCCAATGTGTTCAATTGCTCTGCGGCACTGCCCCAAATGTCACAAGGTCGTCATTCCCTTCAGCTTTCCGCCTTCGACACGGCGGGAGCCGAGAGCGCCCCTTCAGCCGAGCTCGTCCTGAACGTCGTTGCGCGAGTCGTCGTGTCTTCGGCTCCTGTTCCGGGCATCCCGGCCAGGACCTGCGTTGATGCGCCCGGAGAATCGGCATGCTACGCCGTTGACGTGCTGGTGCAGGGGCTGGCGCAGCCGAGCAACCTGTTGACCACCGCAGATGGCCGATTGCTGTTCGTCGAACGACAGACCGAAGTCTTCCTGTTCGAAAGAGGGCAGCTTCTGCGCAGTACCCTTGTGCCGCCGGACTCCGGTGCGACGATTCAATCGATCGCACTCGCCGCCGACTTCGATAGCAGCCGTTTTGTGT
>DATCXH010000032.1:0-9199 GCA_036565925.1 Vicinamibacterales bacterium | reverse complement strand
CCCCCCATCCGCAGCCTGTCCCTCAACTCAAGAAGGGCAATTAGAAAAATCGGTAATTATGCGTTTCACAAACCAAGTGATCTAACGTCAGTGCCGCCATTGCCTTCGCCAAACCCAATAGCCAAGCAGCCCAATCACCATTAACGCAACCGCCTTGAGCCGCCACGGGCCATCCGCGAGTAACGTGACGGCCGCACAAATGCCGATCCAAAGCAACCGTGTGCCTGCTACCCATCGGCGCTTTTCAGTCCACACGCGCGTCACCGCTTCTTCGCCGCCTTCCGTTTCGCCGCCTTCCGCCGCTTCGGCTTCGGTAGTTCCTTCCAGCTTCCCGGCGTACCAGCAGGGGGCGGAGGGGGCTGCAACAGACCGCGTACTGTTTCCTCGAAACTTGTTGGGAGAACGGGGCGCGCGGATCCTGGCCGCTGTGCCCTTGGTTTGTCAAAGGCATAATTACCAAGGGCAAAGGTCAAAAGCAAAGGCACTTCAATCGCCGTGATTTCACAACGGATGCTCGACGAGTCGCAGTGCTGGAAGGTTTCAGGCGTCAGGACTGCCGAGAAATTCTTCCGCGCAGTGTCACTCCTGGTGCCTGATGCGACCCACATGTTCCTCGAGGGTTCACCGGAGCCGGACATCACGGCATTGTTAGCAGACGCGGCTGACGAGGCCGAGTATGCAGCGCCGGTTGGCACGATATGGTCCTGGCCAGGGAAGAATCAGCGGTTCTCGGTTCGCGCGTCGCCGGAGTTCTTTGCACGTTTATCCGCTGCGTCGTCGAATCACGCTGAACCGGAGATATGTGACCATGTCCACTTCTACCGAGGTCATGAGGCGTTGGTGCAGTGGTTCGATGCCTTCTCCAGTCCACTTCTCGTCTCGAAGTCGGTCGCACGCGAGCGGGTGGAACGGTTCGCGTCGGCCGTTGGGGGTGCCCTGATAGCGAGTGTTTGACGGCACGCCGGACGGCACGCAGATCATTTTCGATCGCCTCAGAGACAACTCGGACATCGTCCTCATCGATCTCCCGCAACCGTGAGTCCTTACGACTGTCTTGTGAAATCGCCGGCGTGGTCCATCGCCCACTCGTCGAACGAACGCGCCGGTCGACCCGTGACCTCCAGCGTGGTGGACGTCACCAGTGCCGGCAGTCCCACCGCCGCTGCGTACGCGTCCAGGAGCATGTCAGCGGCCGGCGGTGGAAATCCGATCGCGAGCATCTGTTCGCGCGCGGATTCGCGCGACAGTTCCTCGAACCGGAGCGGTCGTCGGATCGCATCGCCGATGATCTCCACCTGCTCACGTTGTGTCAGGGACGCGGGCCCAGTGATCACGTACTCGCGGCCATCGTGTGCCTCGCTACTCAACGCACGCACCGCAACCGCCGCGATGTCGCGCTCGTGTACGGGCGCAGTCGCGGCGTCGGCGTAGAACCAACGGACCACGTCGCCAACTCGAAGTTGCGGCGCCCACCAATTGCGGCTGTTGAGTGCGAACGGTCCGGGGCGCACAAACGTCCAGCGCAGGCCCGATGACTCGATCAACTGCTCGACGCCGGCATGAATGGCTCGAAGCCCGTTCGGCTGCTGGAAGAACGGGTGAGGTGTGCGATGGGGCGACGTGAGCATCACGATCTGCCGGGCGTGTGCGGCGATGCGCTCGATCGCAGATGCAGCGGCTGCGAGCGGAGCCATCCACACGAGGAACACGCTATCGATGTCGCTCAGGCACGCGTCGAGTGTGGCCGGCACTGACAGATCACCGCTGACGATTTCAACGTCCGCCGGCAGGGCGGCCAAGCGAGGATTGCGGGTCATCGCGCGAATTCGACAACCAGTACCGCGCAGTTGCGAGACAACCTCGCTGCCGATTTGGCCACTCGCGCCGGTGACCAGAACACGACCCATCGACGCTGATTATGGCCTGCTCTTTCGCGTCGCGCATGATCCCCTTGCAATTGACCTCAGGCCAGCGTCCTCTTCGCGGGCGGCACGTCGACAACCACGCCCTGTAAGACGGCCGCTGGTTTCGGCGCGCGCACGAGCAGGACCGGGCAGGGCGCCGTTCGCACGACCTGCTCCGCAACGCTGCCCATCAGCGCATGGGCGAAACCCGTACGGCCGTGCGTTCCCATGATGATCAGGTCAACCTCCGCGATTTCGGCGTAACGCACGATCTCTTCTGCGGGCACACCGACTCGCACGGCGTACTCGGGCCGCAGCTGATCGATCTGTTCCGTCGTCAAAAACGACGACAGTCCGCGGCGAGCGGCAGTTTCAAATTGTCCGTGCGGGAAGTTGGCTTCGAAGTGTTCTCCGGTCCTCCCCGGCACGTGCATCAGGTACAGCCGTGCGCCCAATGTCAGCGCCATCTCGCTTGCGTAGCGGAGGGCCGCCTCGGATGTTGGACTGAAATCGGTTGGAAGCAGAATGCTGTGGACGGCCATGACGTCACCTCAGCGTGAGCACGAGCAAAGTGTGTGCCCCGGGGTCACGTCGGATAATTCACGCCGACGGTGGATGCCGCGACGCCGTACCGTGGAATAGCGCGCGGCGGCGGTGATTTTTTCGCACGAGCCGCTCGATGGCTGGCGTTACAGATCCTCTTCGAAGAATTCATCGACGCTGCGTCCACCCGCGGCGCGACGGGTAGCTTCCAACTGCCGCAGCTCGACGCGTCTGATCTTGCCCGAGATGGTTTTCGGCAGCACCGCGAACTCGATCCGCCGGATCCGTTTGAATGGCGCGAGCCGCGTGCGGCAGTGCGACAGGATCTCGGCGGCCAGCTCACGCGACGGACTGAAACCAGCGGCAAGCGTGACGAATGCTTTGGGTACTGCGTGTCGCAGCGGATCGGGGCTCGGCACAACAGCGGCCTCGGCGACGGCGACGAATTCAATCAACACGCTCTCGAGCTCGAACGGACTCAGTCTGTAGTCCGACGCCTTGAACACATCGTCGGCGCGGCCGATGAATGTGAGATAGCCGTCGCTGTCGCGCGAGGCGATGTCGCCGGTGTGGTAGTAGCCGTCGCGCATTACATCCGAGGTCTTGACCTGGTCGTCGGCGTAGCCAGGTGTCAGCCCAAGTGGCCGATTGTCCAGGCGAAGGCAGACCTCGCCCTCCGTCGCCGACTCGCGTCCGTCGGGATCGAGCAGCACCACGTCGTAGCCAGGAAGTGGCCGGCCCATTGAACCGACTTTCAGCGGCTGACCAGGGGAATTACCGATTTGCGCGGTGGTCTCGGTCTGGCCGTAGCCGTCGCGTATGGTCAGCCCCCACGCCTTCTGCACCTGGTCGATCACTTCCGGATTGAGCGGCTCTCCGGCAGAGAGTGCCTCGCGAAGCGAGACGCGGTACTCGCCGAGCGGCTGCTGGATCAACATGCGCCAGACGGTGGGCGGTGCGCACAGGGTGGTCACGCGATACCGCACAAGCGCGTCGAGCACAGCTGCAGCGTTGAAACGCGCGTAGTTGAAGATGAAGATCGTCGCCTCTGCGTTCCACGGCGCGAAGAACGAGCTCCACGCGTGCTTGGCCCATCCCGGTGAGCTGATGTTCCAGTGACGATCACCGGCCTGTACACCAATCCAGTACATCGTCGATAGATGGCCGACGGGGTAGCTCTGATGCGTGTGGACGACGAGCTTTGGCTTGGCCGTCGTGCCGGACGTGAAATACAGCAGCATCGGGTCGCTGCCCTGTGTGGCCTCGCTGGGCGCGAATGCGGCGTCTGCGTACCTGGCCGCATCGTATCCATGCCATCCTGCGGGTGCATCACCGACGGCAATCTTCGTGTAGGTGCCGCGCACAGCGTCGAATTTCGACGCGTTGATCGCGCTGGTGATGACATGACGAACATGTCCGCGGTCGACGCGATCCTGAAGGTCGTCGGTCGTGAGCAGCGTCGTCGCCGGGGTGATGATGACGCCTAGCTTGATCGCCGCGAGCAGTGTTTCCCACAAGGCGACTTCGTTGCCGAGCATCAACAGCACGCAGTCGCCGCGCCGTGCGCCGAGGCCGCGCAGAAAATTGGCTACGCGATCTGATGCGGTCGAGAGTTCCGCGAATGAACGGATCGTCTCGGTGCCGTCCTCTTCGACGATGTGCAGCGCCGGCCGGTGGTTGTCGGCAGCAATCGTGTCGAAGTAGTCGAGCGCCCAGTTGAATTGTTCGTGAGCCGGCCACTTGAACTCACGCATGGCCGTCGCGTAGTCGGTGCGGTGTTTTAGAATGACATCGCGGCTGGCGAAGAACGCGGCAGCGGCTCCAATCGTCTTCATCGCGTGCCTTTCGCGGTCCATCCTACATGAGACCTCCGTCGTATACACACGGGCATCACGAGAGCGTGTTGCGCTCGCATCGGTGGCGCACCGCTGAAAACTCTGCGGCGTATCTCATCCCCCATCTACGGCGAGGGCTGAGTTTGCTCGACGTTGGCTGCGGGCCGGGAACGATCACAGCGGACTTTGCCGCACGTCTCTCACCTGGGCGAGTCTGCGGGATTGATCCGTCGGCTGAGGTCATCACCGCCGCAGAGCGCGATTATCCTGACATCGAGTTCGCAACGGGTGATGTCTACTCGATGGCTTTCGACGATGGGTCGTGGGACATCGTTCACGCCCACCAGGTGCTGCAGCATCTGCCGGATCCGGTGATCGCGCTGAAGGAGATGCGTCGAGTCGTGCGACCGGGCGGCATCGTCGCAGCGCGCGACTCCGACTACGGCGCGTTCACGTGGCATCCGGCGGATGAACGACTCACACGCTGGCTCGCGCTCTATCACGACATCGCACGATCGAATCGCGGCGAGCCTGATGCCGGCCGTTATCTGTTGTCGTGGGCACAGCGCGCCGGGTTCACGCGCATCGAGGCGTCTGCGTCGGCGTGGTGTTTCGCGAAGCCCGAGGAACGAGCGTGGTGGGGCGGACTGTGGGCGGATCGCATCACCTCGTCAGCAATCGCGACGCAGGCAGTTCGCGACGGTCGCGCGACTCCGGAGGATCTTGCCGCAATGGCCGACGCCTGGCGCGCGTGGGCGTCAGCCGAAGACGGCTGGTTCGCGGTGCTGCACGGCGAGATTATCTGTACGCGGTGACGCGCGCGGCGAGCTTTCTTCGCCAACCTCTCCCTGGCGGCGATGTATCTACTGTTTCGTTATGATGTCCGCCTGTTACGTTCGCGGGTACATCAGGATCGAGACAGGTTCGAGGGCTGAATATGAGATGGCTGTGTATCGGCGCTCTGCTTATCTTTTGCGGTGCGCCAGGACTTGCGGCACAGACGACCGAGACCTCGTCGTCCGAGTCAGGAACCATCTTCGCGCAGGCTGTGGGGGCCGTTGCCCAATCCGAGCGGGCTGAGAGCGTCGACCAGGACTCGGCGGCACAGCAACCTGAGGCGAAGAAAGAGAAAGCGCCCGAACATTTGAGCACTGGCTGGGGGTCGCTGGTCAAAGACAGCGCGAGCGATTTCGTCGCGTTTCCAAAGCGCCCGTCGACGTGGACGATTCTGGGCATCGGCGCCGCCGCTGCGCTCGCGGTCCATCCGGCCGACGACCACGTCGAGTCACACATTGTCGGAAACGATGCGGCCAATGACTTCTTCAGCCTTGGTCAGTGGGTTGGCAGCGCGTATGTGCAGTTCGGGTCGGCCGTGGGACTCTGGGCGGTCGGCCGATATGTTGTTGGTGCCGCCGAGGGAGAGTCGAAGACCAACAAGTACTCGGAGGTCGGCTTCGACCTGCTGCGCGCGCAGATATTGTCCGGCGTGCTCGTGCAAGGGATGAAGTTTTCGTTCCGGCGCGATCGGCCAAGCGGTGCGTGCTGCGCATTTCCGTCTGGGCACTCCGCAGCGGCCTTCGCTGCCGCCGCGGTACTCGAGCGGCATCTCGGCTACCGCTTATCGTGGCCGGCGCTGGTCGGCGCGACTTACGTCGCGACGTCACGGCTGGTCGACAGTCGGCACTTCCTCAGCGATGTCGTCTTTGGCGCCGCCGTGGGGACGGCGAGCGGGTGGACGGTTGTCGGAACGCGCGGCCGACGCCACCCAGTTGTCATCCAGCCGATACCGGTAAGGGGCGGCATGATGATCGCCGTCATGCGCCTGCCGGAGTCGCCTCGTGCGTCTGGCGTCGACGTCAATCGGTGAGGGCCGGTCGTAGCGCGCGGACCAGGCGCAGCGCGACGACCATGCCGAGCAGCTCCGTGATCGCAAGCAGCACCGCCGTGGTCGTGAACTGCGTGCTCCACGGCGCCGCGATGTGGCTGATGTGGTCGGGACTCTCGATGATGAAGTGATTGACAACACCAAAGATCAACGAGGCGGCCATCGTCAGTGCGATCACCACAGCGCCGAATAGCTTCGCCCACATCGATATGGCAAGGCCGATCAGCGGGCCGGCAAGAATGACGACGAACACGAACAGGTTCGCCGCCTGCGACATCGGCACGCGGGCATTGGTGTGAGCGGTGCCATGAATCGCGGAGATCACCAGGTGCATACCGACGATGGCGGCCATCCACTTCCAGACAGTCGCAGGCGATTGCATATTCATACCTACGGTCCCTCGTCCAGATAAGCGTGCACTTTGTCGCGGAGCAGTTTTGCCACATCGGGCATTTTCGTGACCAGATTGTCGACCTCGCTGTAGTCGGCGGTGAGGTCGTACAGCTCCTCGGTGCCGTACTGTGGTGTCGCAATGAATTTGAACAGCGCACCATCGTCGCGATACAGCACGGCGAAACGATTGGGCACGAAGTAGGTCTGGTGATACGTGAACCGCTTCCGCGACGGCGCCAGCAATGATTGCCCTTCCCACGATTCCGGAACAGGCAGGCCGAGGCGGCCGAGGATCGTCGGCGCGATATCCACCTGCGTAGCGAACGTCAGATCCGGATACGAGGCTGATGGCGCGTCATAGAACAGCATCGGAATGCGAATGTCTTCGTTATACAGATGCCAACCGTGCGCCCAGTGTCGCTCACCGAGTCCCTCTCCGTGATCGCCGGTCACGACGACAATCGAGTCGTCCAGGTAGTGTTTCGCGCTGAGTGTCGCAAAGAGCTCGCGGATGATACCGTCTGCCTGACGAACCTTGTCGTCGTAACGGTCGGGTTTGTTCAGCTGCGAGAGGATCTTGTACGGCTCGAGGCCAGGGCTGACGCGATCGTCCGGGCTTGTGAACACGTGCGAGTCGTCGAACTGCACGCCGAGATAGTGCGGGGACATCAGGTGTATGTAGAAGAACGCCGGCTCGCCCGGCAGCGCCGGTGGCACTCGCTCGAGTCCTTCGAGTACGAGCCGGTCATCGTCCATGGTGTAACGCTGCGTATGTGACCCGTCGAAAAAGCCGTCCTCGTCGGAGTGATAGAAGTAAGGCAGTCCGTTCCAGGCGCTGTGGTTACCGGAGAGAAGGAACCAGGTGCGGTAGCCCTGATCGCGCAGAACGTCTTGTAGCTGGAACGTGCGCGCGCTGATGTCGCGGAAGTCACGGCTGGACAGCGTGCTGGTGATCCCACAGAACGATTCCGAGCAACTCGAGAACGCGGCATCGACCTTCTTCATGCGCCCGCTCTGTACGAGCGCCGAGAGAAAGGGCGTCGTCTCGCGTTGATAGCCGTAGACCTGCATGCGATCGGCACGAAGCGAATCCACGATGACGAGGACGACGTTCTTGCGGTGAGCGTTGGCGACGGGGCGGGGATATGCGGCGCGCAGGACGGCGTCGCGTTCAGCGACAGCTTCCCGTCGTGCATTCGGTTCGAAGGCGAATCCCTGCGGGCGGAAGAAGCTCGCGATCAGTTCGTCTTTCCAGAGCAGGTCGTCGCGGCTTTCAACACCCCAGGCGATCGTTGCGCCGAACAGCACGGACATCACTGCCGCAGCGGCGACGACTTGGACGCGAGCGATGAGTGTCCGTCGCGTGACCACGATCGCGCCGCGCCACACGCTGACCACGCCTGCCATCACCGCGAGCGTGACGAACGTGAAGACGCTGATGCCGATTGAACCGAGCGGGAATGGCTCTTTCCCTGACCACACCGTGGGTGCAAACGCGATCACCAGATGTCCGGTGATATTGCGTCCCCATGAGGTGTTGCTCACCGCGCTCAACGCATACAGATACACCTGCAGTGTGCCGGTGATCGCGAGCAGCACCCGGTAGGTGAGACCTGGCCATCTGTCACCGCGGACGAACGCGGCAATCGCGATGACGATGACGAGCAACGCGAGGTCCCATTCGGCGACGAGCAGGACGTGCGAGGCAATGACACGTGGGTGGTGGCCGAATTCACGCGCGAACAGCGCCTCGACGAGGGCGCTGATGAGAACGTGAACGCCGATCAGGATCGGCAGGCGGGTGCGCACGGCTGCCCATCATCTTTCCGCAGCGACGCGGGAGCTGGCAAGCGCCGATGCTAGTGCGACGTTCGCACGGTGAGCACCGGACAGGACGCACGTCGCACGACCTGGTTTGTCGTGGACCCGAACAGCGCCAGGTCAGCGACGTTGCGGCCATGTACGCCCATGACGATCAGGTCAGCGCGCGTTTCCGCCGCAGCGGCCAACACTTCGCGATGAGCCTTGCCGTGTCTGACCAGCGGTGCAGACGGGCAGCGGTGTCGGAGGTTGTCCGGGACCAGGGCCTCGAGTTGTTCGCGTGACGCCGTCTCGGCGGCATGCCTGAACTCGACTAGACGGCGAGCTTCGGCTCCTGGAAGTTTCTCGAAGGGCGGCGCCGGCGGCTCGTCCCACGGCCACTCGATCACGTGAAGCAGCGAAACCGTGGCTCCCGTCTCGTCGGCGAGTGACCAGGCCCATTCGAGCCCTGACAGCGACGAGTCCGAGAAGTCGATGGCGCACAGAATCCGTTGAAACGGCAGCGCGGTTGGCGCGTGCATACGCGGCGGCACCGTCAGTACCGGTCGTCGCGCACGTCGCAACACCTTCTCGGTGACCGAGCCGAGCACGAGGTGCTCGAATCCGCTGGCGCCATGTGTGCCCATCACGATCATGCCGACATCCCGCGGCTCGGCGCGCGCGAGAATCTGGCGAATCGGATCGCCGACGTCTACGACGACGTCGACCTGCACTCCCGCTGCGAGAGCGGGCCCGGCGGCGGCGCGGGTGGCTTCTCGCATCCGTTCGATTTCGGCGCGTTCCTCTGACGGGGGTGCGTTGACGCCAAATGGCTCGAG
>DATCXH010001233.1:0-2517 GCA_036565925.1 Vicinamibacterales bacterium | reverse complement strand
GAAGCCGCTGCGCGCACGCCGGCGTCGACATCCCCGTCGCCTGCGCCGTCGCCACCTCCGCCGTCGGCCGCTGCGACGCCATCGCCATCGGCGCCATCTCCGTCGCCACCCGCGGTGACTCCACCAACCGCCGCGGCAACGCCATCGTCGACACCGCCGCCGAGCGCAACAGTGGCGAGACCGCCAGCTTCAGCTGCTGCTCCACCAGCTGCTGCGGCTGCAGTGATCGACAGGAACACCACGGCGATCCAGAACACGCTCGCGCGTTATCGGCAGGCATTCAATGCCCTCAGTGCGAGTGCGGCTCGCGAAGTATGGCCGACCGTCAACGAGCGGTCGCTGAGCCGCGCGTTCGATCAACTCGAGGAGCAGCAGGTCTCCTTCGACGGCTGCAATGTCCAGGTCAACGAAAGCGATCGTGCGGAAGCGGTATGCAGTGGGTCGGCTCGCTACGTGCCACGAGTCGGCAGCCGGACGCCGCGTACCGAACGGCGTGAGTGGCACTTCAACCTGGTCAAACAGCGTGATGAATGGATGATCGGCGCGGTGGACACGCGCTGATCGAGAGGCACACGGCTTGCTCCCTCGCGGGCCGCGAGGTACCCACATGAACCGAAAGCACGCGAGCCCAGCTGGTCGTCCAGAGGACGAAGAACTCGAAACGGCGATGGACGAGGATGACGAGGATTTCGACGAGGACGAGGACGAGGATGCGGATGACGAGGAGTCGGAAGACGACTCCGAAGAGGAAGCCTGAAACGGATTGAACAATGCCGGGACGCCGGGCGCCTTCACTCGCGCCTGACGTCCTGCGCTGGCTTATCCTCACGCAACGCCACGAACCTGCTGTGCCGGAGATGGTTGTCCGGCGTCCACTCCACGAATTCAAACTGACCGACGAGGACCGGCTTCAGCCACCGGCACTCTGCCATCTTTGCTTTCGTCAGTCCCTGTCCCCATCGGCCACTCCTGGCTTCGGGAAGATTCGCGAAGGGGCAGTCGCGAATCTCGAGTGTCGCAAACTTCTTGAACAACTGATTGCGCGTCGCCGGCGTAAAGCCATTCCGGGTACGCGCTGCGTAGATGAGGCGATCACCGTCGTAATAGCCAATCACCACCGCGTCGAACGTCTTGGTGCCGAACGTGTAACCAGCGATGACGAATTCCTGGCCTCGGTTGACACGCATCTTCATCCACGCGCCCGAGCGTACGCCTGGCTCGTATTTACTGTTTCGCCGCTTTGCCACCAGCCCTTCGAGACCCTGTGCCTTCACCGAGTGGACCAGGTCGCGCAGCCCCGCATTGAGCTCACCCGTGTAGCGGACCGGTTCAGCGAGTGACGGCAGCACGGCCCGCTCGAGCAAGTCTTGCCGCGTCTCGAATGTCTCGCCCTTCACGTCACGGCCATCCAGCACCAGCACGTCGAACACGTAGTAGACGACCGAGGTACCTGGTGTGAAATTCTGCAGCGCGTTGAACGAGGGACGCCCGTCATCGTCCAGTGCGACGACCTCGCCATCGATGACGGTTTCATTCGGCATCTTCGACAGGCCGCGAACGACACTCGGGTAACGATGGGTGAAGTCGTTGTCGTTGCGTGATCGCAGGTGCACCGTGCCGCCGCTCTTGAAGGCGATGGCCCGATAGCCGTCCAACTTCAGCTGATAGGACCAGCGCGTCAGATCGTCGGGCAGTTGCTCCGTGCGGAGCAACAACATCGGCTCGACGAAACCGGCTTTGACGCGCGCGGCCATCCGTCGAATCTACTCGATCGCCCGGCTTTAGCCAGGTGTAGTGTCCGGCTCTAGCCAGACCTTCGCGTTACAGTCTCGGCGGCGAAGTTGCATCGACAGGGAACAGTGCGGTCAGAACCACCCGTCGTTGCGGGCATCCGGTTGTCACATCCGGACCGGCTGATCTACCCGGATCTCAATCTCTCCAAACTTGAACTCGCGCGCTATTACGAGCGCATCGGTGCGTGGATTCTGCCGCACGTGCAGGGCCGTCCGTTGACACTGGTTCATTGCCCGGACGGCATCGCGGGTCCATGCCAGTTCCTCCGTCATGCGAAGGCGTGGGGTCCGACTGCGCTGCGTCGTGTGCGGATCCGCGAGAAGACGAAGACCGGTGAGTACCTGGTCGCCGATACCGTTGCGGCAGTTGTCGCTCTCGCGCAGATGGGCATCGTCGAGATCCACACCTGGAACTCCACGGATGACGATGTGGAACGGCCGAATCGGATGGTGTGGGATCTGGATCCAGGTCCAGAGGTGACGTGGAAGCAGACAGTGGCTGCGGCGAGGCTGCTCCGCGACGTGCTTCAGACGTTGGGGCTGTCATCGTGGGTGAAGACGACCGGCGGCTCTGGTCTGCACGTCGTCGTCCCGATCACGCCGTCAGTGGATTGGAGTACGTGTCTGTCGTTCGCGCGTGGTCTCGGCGAGGCGATTGTTCGGACCAACCCCGCGCTCTACACGACGGGCTTTCGCAAGCAGGGACGTGAACGGCAGATTCTGA
>DATCXH010001208.1:0-2775 GCA_036565925.1 Vicinamibacterales bacterium | reverse complement strand
CTCGCGTCAGCTTCCGGCAGAGTCGATGAGTCGCCACTACCTTCGCGACTGGTACGAGCGAGTCATCGCGGTAACATCAGTGCTGCCGGCGCGCCTCGATTCGTCCAATAGTCGATCGAGATCCGCCCGGCGATAGACTCGACCATCAGCAACGACTGCACGGATCCGCTGCGTGTTGCGAATATCCGCGAGCGGATTGGCATCCAGCAGGACAAGATCAGCGAGCATGCCCACCTCGATCGATCCCAGTGCGTCAGCTTTGCCCAACACGCGCGCTGGGTTCAGCGTAGCTGTTCGGAGAGCCTGCAGCGGAGTCAGCCCGGCCTCGACCAGCAACTCCAATTCCTCGTGAAGACTGATTCCTGGAATCAGCGCAGGGATTCCGACGTCCGTGCCCGCCAGCAGCAAGACGCCTGCCTCGTTCAACGCACGGGCATTCTCGGCGTAGAGCGGGACGAGCGGCCCCAGCACCGATTGCATCTGCGCATAGATCTCCGTATCCAGCATGGCCTGCCAATTTCGCCGTATCGCCTGAGGGACGAGGCGCATGCGACTCTCATCCGCAAGTATCTTCCTCGCGTTCACAACGTTGCGATACGCGACCACGTTCGGAGTGTCAGCCACCTGATTGCGCAGATAGGCCGCGATCGTCGGCGCGCATGCAGCGGGATCGCGGCTGTCGTAGAGAGCGCGTTCGTGTTGGAACAACGTCATCGGCGTCAAATGCTCGAGAGCCGGCGAACCTGCGAGCGGCGACAGGACGCGCGCAAATCTTTCGCGTTCGGCTGCTGCTGATACGGAGCACCCTGCTGCCATGGCCAACACATGCTCGAATGTGCGCTGCCCGGCGTCAGCGGCTTCTTCGGGCGTCACGCGGAACGGCACGTGACCATCCACCGGAATCCCTCGGCGTTTCGCCTCATCCATGATGGCAAAGTAAACCTCGCGGTCGAGGTTCTCGTACACCTTTATGAAGTCTGCGCCGCTGTCTGCCAGCTTGTTCACAGCGCTCCGGGCTTCCTGCGCCGTGCGAACGACAGCGGAGTTGGAACCCAAAGGAGGATCACCATCGATGCTTGGTCCGTTCGCGATGAAGCGTGGACCGTGCAGGTCAGCTGTGGCCAGCCGGCGCTTCACTGAGTTCGTCAACTTGAGAGTGACATCGCCCGTTCCATCGTTCATGTTCCGCACGCCGGTGACGCCCCAGGCAAGAAATAGCGGAAAGTGCCAGTCCATGGCGGCCACCGAGTCGATGGCCATGTCCACAGCGATGTTCGCAACCGAGTGGACATGCATGTCCCAAAGGCCGGGGATCAGAAAACCGCCGCCGGCGTCGATTACGTCCGCATGATCGGGAACGTCGATCTTGTTTGCAGGACCAATCGCCGTGATGCGCTTGCCCACGACGAGGACTGTCTGTTCTGACCGAAGCGATCCGTCAATCACGTCGACGACGGTGACATCTCGAAGAGCGACCGCCGACGGATTCGTGTGTGCACACGCGGTGAGCAGCAAGACGACAATGCCAAGGAGGAACTTCACGACCGCACCTCTCGGACACCACTCGTCGCGGTCGACGTTACACCACGGGAACTACATTGTCTGCTCGCGAAGGTTGTTCTGGAACTGCTGGCACAGTCATATCCCGCGTCACTCTCAAGTCGCAGCGCCCAAGGCGACGAGCAGCTCGTCCAGTTGCTCGAACGTCTCGTGCGTCGCGTCCGCCGCGCCGGTGCCGGCAGCGTCGAGAGCTTCCTTGGAAGGATAAAGCTCACTCATGACCAGCAGCGTCTTGCCGCCTTTTTCCTCCAAGGTCACCGTGGTGACGGACCCGTCCTCACCACCTTCTTCATTGGTCCAGACGAGGCGCGAATGCGGTGTCACTTCGATGTACCGACCGAAGAACTCCATACCTTGGCCGAACACCAAACGGTATTTGCCTCCGTTACGAACATCCATCTCGCAAGAGAGCAGGGACATTCCCATCGACTTCGGCACCCACCAGCGCTTCATCAGCTCGGGCTTGGTCCATGCCTCGAACACGATGCGGGCCGGAGCATTGAACGTTCGTTTGACGACGAGCTCACGCTCGGATTTCTTTTCGACAGTCGTGATGTTTCTCATGGTGTGTGCTCACTTTCTCTTCTTGCGTCTATCGACCTTCTCTTTCCGTTTCAATTCCTCGACGACCTTGTCCAACTCGTCGAAGCGTGCGTCCCAGAGTTGGCGGTACTTCTCGATCCACGCCATCTCTTCCTCCAATCGGCGCGGGCCGATCTTGCAGGTCCGCACGCGACCGATCTTCTCCGTGGTGACGAGCCCGGCGTGCTCCAAGACACCGACATGCTTCTTCATGCCCGTGAGGGTCATGTTGAACCGCGCGGCAAGGTCCGTGATCGACGCCGCAGCACGTCCGAGCTGCTCTAGAACGCCACGTCGAGTGACGTCCGAGAGTGCGGCGAACGAGGCATCGAGATGGGTAGTCGAATACTGAACCATTAGGTTCAGTATGTATCAGCAGGCAGGCGGCACGCAAGAGGAGACCACGTCAGGGGGCAAATGATCGGATCGAACTCACATGTGCCCAGGCCGCGGGAATAGTCGAGAAGCTGTAGTTCGATTTCGCTGAATTCGGGACTCACGCAAAGAGTGACGAATCCAGCCCAACATGACAGGGCCGCGGATTGCACGAGTTCCCGTGCCGCGGATGTCGGCAACGCTTTGGTTTCTAGCCGTCGATCTCCACGCCAAGATCACCGTCTCGTCCGGCCAGAT
>DATCXH010001150.1:0-2015 GCA_036565925.1 Vicinamibacterales bacterium | reverse complement strand
ATGTTGTCGTCGTCGTTGACGCTCCACACGATGTTGCCGTCGTCGGAGACGCTCCAGACGATGTTGTCGTCGCTGTCCACGCTCCAGACGATGTTGTCGTCCTCAGTGCGCGCGCCCCACACGACGGGCTGTCCGGTCTGCGTCTTGATGGCGCCCCAGGTCTGATTGGTCGCCCAGGCGTTGCTGCCGGGTAGTGGCACGCCGCCTTCGATCAGGTAGTTGCCCCAGACGATGTGACGCGACCAGTCGATGCTCTCGCCGTCGATGACGTCGCGCATGTAGCCGACGCCGTTCTGCGGCGCGGCGAAGAATCTCGCGAGGCGCACGGCGCCTCGCGCGTTCAGGAAGCCGGCCCCCTGCGAGAGCACGTTCTCCGCCGGGTGTGATTCGGCCGTGAATTGCAGGATGGCTTTCACCGCATTAGGTGTCAGGTTCGGATTCGCCTCGAGCATCAACGCCACCGTGCCGGCGACGACCGGTGTCGCCATGCTCGTGCCGCTGAGGCTCAGGTAGGGTTTGTACCCAACCGGAATCACCCCATTGAGGAGGTAGGGCTTGAAGATGCTGTACAGCTCGCTTCGCGGATCGGACAGCGACTCGATGCCGACGCCAGGTGCGACGATGTCGGGTTTGGCGGCAAAGTCGAGCCACGTCGGACCATGTGAACTGAAGTTGGCAATGGTGTCGTCACTGCGACGAACGGTGCCTTGATGGCTCGAAGCACCCACCGTCAACACCCACGGCGCATTACCGGGTGACGTGATGCCGCCCCACTGCGTGCGTCCGTTCGCATCGAGCCCGTGATTGCCGGCAGCGGCGACGACGATGATTCCGGCTTCCGCCGCCCGCTTCGCTGCGAGCGTGAGCGGGTCCTTCCAGTACGACTCGAACACACCGGAGGCCACCGACAGATTGATGACGCGAACGTTGTAAGTGGACCTGACAGAGATGGCGTAGTCGATTGCTGCAATCACATCGCTGACGTATCCATGGCCTTCACCGTCGAGCACTTTCAGCCCGAGCAGCTTGGCGCCCGGCGCGACGCCCATGCGGCGGCCGTTGGAGTCGTAGCCGCTGCCGGCAATGATGCCGGCCACGTGCGTACCATGACCGTAGTCGTCCGACGGGAGATCGTTGAACCAGAGATTCGGACTGACGGTGCGAGTGAAGTCCTTGAAGTGCACGAGGCGTCGCGACGGGCCGCCATTGAGCGAGCGATACAGGTCGTCGTGATAGGTGGTAATGCCCGAGTCGATGATCGCGACGCCAATGCCTTTGCCGCTTACGCCGTCCTGACTGCGCGCGAGTGTCGCGCCGATCGCTTGCCCGGTGCGTTCCATCGTCGCGAACGCCGGGCGATCGATCATGACGCGCTCAACGCGCGGATCGGACGCCATTGTGGCCAGCGTGATGTTGTCCACCTCGCCAACCTGAGCACCGCGATCGAGGCGACGACCGACAACACCGCGCCCGAAGACGCGCACGTCGGCTTCGCCCCTGAACTGCACGATGACGCGTGAACGCCCCGTCAGCTGTTTCGCGCGGAAACGAAGAACGGAATCAAGTTTGTCGCCAGACCGGCCGTGGTTTTGTGCAGACGTTGTGGAGGCGGTGAGAGCAACGAATGCAACCGCGAGACAGCCCGAGAAGAACGCACGCAAAGCGAATGTGAACCGCATAAGCAACCACAGCGATAAGGGCAATAAATCTGCCGTGCTTGAGGCTGTCTGCCGTTGTGCTGGTTAACTCGTTGAGCTTGGAGCGCTTACGGTGTGCAGCGCACGCGGTCTTGATTTGCGTCGAATGCGCATGTGTGCAGAACCTGCACACCGTTTTTGAGCTCGGATCTGCGTAAATTGCTGCTGCGCTTGGAGTAGTGGCGAGATCGGCGAGTGTTCCGGATCGAGACCCGCGATAACGGTCTCGAGATCGACGAGCAGATCTCCGAATGTTTTCGAGAAAAGCGAGCTACTGCGCTGCTCTGTTTCGCGACAGCCGCGTGTTCGGCTCGAGAC
>DATCXH010000875.1:0-3919 GCA_036565925.1 Vicinamibacterales bacterium | reverse complement strand
GGTTGTCATGGCCGGCGCGCAAGGCGTGTCTCCTGAGGCGCAGAAGCACATCGATGCCGCGCGCGCCGCAGCGGGCAGCGATCACATGGGACTCTTCCAGCCGCTGTGTGACGGCGCACTCGCGCTGGCGAAGCCCCCTGCGCCACGTGGTGGTGGACCAGGCCGTGGACAAGGACGCCAGGGCGGACCACCGCCGCCCCCCGCACGCGAGACGTGGCACGCCGAGCCGGTGAAAGTGTTCGACAACATGTACTACGTCGGCATGACGGAGTACTCGTCGTGGGCAATCACGACCTCGCAGGGCATCATCATCCTCGACGCGATCTACGACTACTCGATCGAAGACGAAGTCGTCGAGGGATTGAAGAAGCTCGGGCTCAATCCTGCGGACATCAAGTATGTGATCGTCGCGCACGGACACGTCGATCACGCTGGCGGTGCGAAGTATCTGCAGGAAAAATACGGCGCCCGCCTGATCATGTCCGCGGCCGACTACGATCTCCTCGACCAGCTGAACCCGCCGTGGAAGCCGAAGCGCGACATGGTGGCGACCGACGGCATGAAGGTGACGCTCGGCGATACGACGTTGACGCTCTATCTCACGCCCGGTCACACCGACGGCACGATCTCGACGATCATCCCGCTGCGCGATGGCAAGGAGAAGCATGTGGCCGCGGCGTGGGGCGGTACGCTCTTCAACTTTGGTGCGAACCGTGCGCGTCTCGAGGCGTACACGAAGTCGGCCGAGCGCTTCCGAGACATCGCGACCAAGGCTGGTGCCGATGTGATCCTGTCGAATCACACCGCCTACGACGGCAGCAAGACGAAGCTGCCGGCGGTCGCGGCGCGCAAGCCTGGCGAGAAACATCCGTACGTGGTCGGCAACGATGTGGTGCGACGGTATCTCACCGTTGCGAACGAATGCGGCCAGGCGGCGTTGGCGATTGTGCCGGTTGGCTAGCGAGTAGCCGGTAGTCGGTAGCCGGTAGCTACGAGCGGCCAGCTACCCGCCACGAGCTAACAAAGGAGGAGCGTTAATGGAGGCAGTGCCCGTCAAACTCGTTCCGCGTGGTTTCGGAGAAACCGAGCGGCGCGATTGGTGGTGGGTCGAACCGATGATCGTGTTCACGGTCTTCGGTGGGTTTATCGTGTATGCGACGTGGGCGGCGTTCCAGAACGCGCATTACACCTACGGTCCGTATCTGTCTCCGTTCTACTCGCCTGAACTGTTCGGGGAATCACGCCACGCGTGGTTTGGGCCGAAGCCTTCGTGGTGGCCGGCACTCGCACCGTTCTCGCCGGCGCTGCTGATTCTGCCGTTCCCCGGGCTGTTCCGCTTCACCTGCTATTACTACCGCGGCGCCTACTACAAGGCGTTCTGGGCGGATCCAATCTCGTGCACGGTCGGCGAACCGCGCCACTCATATTGGGGCGAGAAGACGTTCCCGCTGATCCTCCAGAACATCCATCGCTACTTTGCCTACATCGCATGTCTCTTCCTGCTGGTGCTTGCGTACGACGTCTACGTGGCGCTGTGGTTCCCGAATCCAGCGACAGGACAGACCCAATTCGGCATCGGTGTCGGCACACTGATACTGGCGGTGAACGTCGTGCTGCTCACCAGCTACACGCTGGGCTGTCACTCCATTCGCCACGTGGTCGGCGGCGTGAAGGACGAGGTCTCGAAATCGTCGGTGCGTTCCGCCTGTTACAACTGCGCGAGCGCCCTCAACGGACGGCATATGCTCTTTGCCTGGATGAGTCTGTTCTCAGTCGCGCTCTCAGACGTGTACATCCGCTTGTGCTCGATGGGCGTCCTGACTGACGTGAGGCTTCTCTAATGGCGACGAGCTACAACACGTTCTCCTACGATGTCCTGGTCGTCGGTGCCGGTGGCGCCGGGCTTCGCGCAGTTATCGAAGCCGCGGACGCCGGTGTCTCAGTCGGTCTGATCTGCAAATCGCTGCTCGGCAAAGCCCACACCGTCATGGCTGAAGGTGGCATGGCGGCGGCGATGGCGCACAACGACGACCGCGACAACTGGAAAGTGCACTTCGCGGATACGATGCGCGGCGGCCAGTACGTCAACAACTGGCGCATGGCTGAACTGCACGCGAAGGAAGCGCCGGATCGCGTGCGCGAACTGGAAGGCTGGGGGGCGGTCTTCGATCGCACGCCGGACGGCCGCATCAACCAGCGCAACTTCGGCGGCCACCGCTATCCGCGTCTCGCACACGTCGGCGACCGCACCGGCCTCGAGCTGATTCGCACGCTGCAGGACCACGCCGTCTACAAGGGGATGACCGTGCACATGGAGCACACGGTCATCGAGTTGATCCTCGACAACGGACGCGCGGCCGGTGTGCTGGCCTACGACCGCGAACGTGGCCGCTTCCACGTCTTCCACGCCAAAGCCATTGTCCTGGCGACCGGTGGTCTCGGACGCGCCTTTCGAATCACCAGCAACAGTTGGGAAGGGACCGGCGACGGGCACGCGCTGGCGTATCGCGCTGGTGCGGAACTGATCGACATGGAGTTCATCCAGTTCCATCCGACCGGGATGGTCTGGCCACCGAGCGTTCGCGGGATTCTCGTCACTGAAGGCGTGCGCGGTGAAGGCGGCGTACTGAAGAACAACGAAGGGCGCCGCTTCATGTTCGATGACATTCCGGACAACTACAAACCGCAGACGGCATCCGATCCGGAAGAGGGCTGGCGCTATACACAAGGCGACAAGAGCGCGCGGCGTCCACCTGAGCTCCTGACGCGCGACCACGTTGCGCGCTGCATCAATCGGGAGGTGAAAGCCGGCCGCGGCTCTCCGCACGGCGGCGTCTATCTCGACATCGCATGGATCAAAGAGAAGCTCAAAGACTCGGAAGGGCACATCAAGCGCAAGCTGCCGAGCATGTATCACCAGTTCAAGGAGCTCGCCGATCTCGACATCACCAGGGAACCGATGGAAGTCGGTCCGACGACGCACTATGTGATGGGGGGGATTCGTGTGGACGCCGATACGCAGATGTCGACGATCCCTGGGCTGTTTGCCGCGGGTGAGTGCGCATCGGGCATCAACGGCGCCAATCGTCTGGGTGGCAATTCGCTCTCGGATTTGATCGTGTTCGGCAAGCGTGCTGGTGAGTACGCGGCGAAGTTCGCCCGCGAGCACGGCCAGGCGCGCGTCGACGAGAGTGTCGTCCAGAGAGGCATCGCCGATTCACTCGCGCCCTTCGAACGCGGCGACTCCGGCGAGAACCCGTACAAGGTGCAGTCCGATCTGCAGGACACGATGCAGGCGCTCGTGGGCATCGTTCGCACCGAGAGCGAGATGCAGGAGGCGCTGCGTCGCATCCAGCAGTTCAAGGAGCGCGCCTCGCGCGTGGGCGTGACCGGACACCGCGAGTATCACGCCGGCTGGCACACGGCGCTCGATCTCCGCAATCTGCTGACGGTCTCCGAAGCCATCGCGCGATCGGCCATCGAGCGGAAGGAAAGCCGCGGTGGCCACTTCCGCGAAGACTATCCGGACAAGATCGCCGAGTTCGGTGCGGTCAATATCATGGTGAAGGAAGGCAGCAACGGCGAGCTGCAGTTGTCACGCGTGCCGCTTCCGCCCATGCCCGACTATCTGAAGCAAGTCATCGAGGAGCAGAAGTCCTAATGGCGACCACTGCGACGTTCAAGATCTGGCGCACGCATCTGGAAGGCGACGGCACGTTCCAGACGTTCCACACCGAGGTGACCGACGGCATGGTCGTCCTCGATGTCGTGCACAAGATTCAGGCCGAACAGGCGCCGGACCTCGCTGTGCGCTGGAACTGCAAGGCCGGCAAGT
Organism: Vicinamibacterales bacterium; assembly: GCA_036565925.1. GTDB lineage: Bacteria > Acidobacteriota > Vicinamibacteria > Vicinamibacterales > UBA2999 > Gp6-AA40. Next base: position 84 of record DATCXH010000875.1, on the reverse strand, counting down.
GTGGCTCGTGCTCGGCGGAGATCAACGGCAAGCCGCGGCTGATGTGCATGACGCGCCTCAGTCAGGTGAATCTGCACGAACCGG
>DATCXH010001193.1:0-3582 GCA_036565925.1 Vicinamibacterales bacterium | reverse complement strand
AGTTTCATCATCGGCGAACACGCCGTGCTCGATCTGGTTGCACCCGGCGAGCACCGATGCCTTGATGCTCGCCGCGCTGTGCGCGTGCACCATCGTGCGCATCCCCTGCGCCTTCGCTTCCCCGCAGATCGCGCGCAGTTGTTCGTCCGACATCGTCTGCGCACCGCCGTCGCGAATGCTCGCCGAGGCGAAGATCTTGATCACGTCGGCGCCTTCCATCTTCCGGCGACGCACGAGCGCGCGAAGTGAATCTGGAGTGAGCTTCGTCTGACTCAGCGGACCGAGCGACGTGAGTACCCGCGGTCCGGGAATACCGCCGGTCGCGATCCATTCGCGGAGATCCTTGTCCTCGTTCGATCCCGGACTCTGGATCGTCGTGAAGCCTCCCATCAGCGTCGCGTACGCATTCGCGGCGGTCGAGAGCATCGACTCTACGGGCGTGTCGCCATCCTGCCGCGTGTGATATCGACCCTGGCGATTGAAGTACCAGGATAGATGCGCGTGCGCGTCGATGAGTCCGGGCATCAGCGTGTAGCCTTTCAGATCGTACGTCGGCGCACCCGGCGGCGCTTCTTCTACGGTCGAGATCTTGTCGCCGCGAACGACGACAGTCCCGCCGGGAATCACTTTCCCGCGACCGTCGATCACGCGATCGGCGTGGATGACGATCGGCTTGGACGGCGTGGATGTTGTTTGGGCTTGACCTAGGAAAGGCGACGCGACGGCGATGGCCACGAGTAGCAGCGGGCGCATTGAGAGCTCGACGATGGCAACCCGCGTGAGGATACGGCTCAACGGTCAGGGATGCAATATGGGATTGTCGATCCGCCAACGCTCGCTCGCCAGCCGGAGGCGCCGCCGTGGCATGTCGGCTAAATACTCCCTCTTGCGCCCGCATCCATGACTTCTCCTATATACGAACTCACACGGCATGCTGAATCACTGGATCAATCCTGGCTAGGGGCGACGACGGATGAGGGATCGCGCCAGACTAATGCATTTCTTGCGGGTCATCCGAGTCGTTGCGTCGCCCATTGCGGGCCTGATGCTCGTGGCCGTTACAGCGTCTCCGGCGCGTCCCCAGGATGCCGCGGCCTTCTCTGTCCGCGTCGTCGACTCTGCCACCGCACGCGCAATTGTCGGAGCGAGCGTCGAGATCCAACTACGCGCCTCCTCCGCCGCCTCGACCTGGTCCGTCGTCGCGACGCGGTTCACCGATTCCCTCGGACTCGCGCGATTTACTGTCGCATCACGCGGGCAGTACCGCGTGACGGTTCGCCGAATCGGCTTTACTCCGGGGGGCGCACTAATTCCACTCCTGAGTATCGCGGCACACGCCGCCGCGCCGCCGTCGCACGATCTCGTGATCCGCTTGGCCCGACGTCCAGGGCAACTGGACGTGGTCCAGGTGCGCGCCGACCCCGCGTGTCCGATCGACATGGGACGCGCCGCCGACGCGTTCCCGCAATGGCCAGCCGTGATCGACGCATTCACGATCGCGAGCGCGTTCGCCCATGATTCAGCGACGTCATTTGAGGTGAGATCCTCGGAGCAGGCGCGTACGCGGACTGATTCACTCGTCGAGCAGGCCGCCGTCACCGTTCATAGCACCGCCACACCACTCATCGTCGGTCAGAGTGCAGGCTGGCTCGACGCGCACGGATACGCGACAGCCACTGGATCGACCTGGGCGTTCGAGGTGCCATCGCCCGACGTGCTGCGCTCAGACGAGTTCGAGCGATCGCATTGTTTTGCACGTGCCAACGCGATGGTCGACTCTACCAAGCTCTCTTTGCGATTCAGCCCGACCAAGGATCGCACCATGGCGGATGTCGCCGGAGAGATCGTCATCGATCGGGCGACCCTGGCGCCGATCGTCGTCAGCTTGCGATACGTGCGCACTCCGCTTCCGCTCGGACAAGAACGCGCGAGAGCCACCCTCGAGTTCGGCCGAACGGCCAACGACATCCCGTTTCTGCGAGCGTGGGGTTTGAGCCTTCCCCTCATCGCCCGAGACAACCTGCACGACAGAAACAGTTTGTCCCCAGTGCTGCTTGGCACGATCGTGACCGGACAATCCGTACGACTGATCGACCGCGTCGGCGACAGCGCGAACGGCGACGTGGCGATCTCCACCGACTGCAGCGCGATCGCCCTCTCGGAATGCCTCGAGCGCGGCAATGACAATTGGTCGAAGCGACTGACGTCGGTGTCCAACCGATATCAGGCGATCGGTTATTACAGACAGACATGCGAGCGTGGACCGAATGCCATGATGCGAGGGCTTATCGCCGGCGTGCGCGGCCGCCCCCCCATCACGACCGTCGACCGCCTGCTACGCGAAGTCCAAGACGCAGGAGTCGACACGGCGCGCCTACGCCGGCGCGGCGAGATAATCGACCTCCTCTGGGCCGGGGGACGCGATCGGTTCGACGAGACGCGACGCGCCGAGTACGCCGAGCTGATCCAGATGGACGGTTGCGGGCGTCTCGGGCTGGCCTTGGCGCACGACGACGCCACGCGGATCGATGGCGTGCCTCGTCGCGACCTGTCGCTCGCCGCCCTCGCCGCTTCGTGCGCGGCCGGCGAGGGCATCTCCTGCGAGACCATCGAGCACCGACTGCCCGCGGTCGACGATATGAGTTCTCGCATGAGCGCCGCTCGTCGCGCATTGCGCCGGCGCGCCTGTGCGCTCGAATTCCGGCGTGCCTGCCGCGCGACGCCGTCAGAGGGTGGCGCAATCGAGCAACCGTCTGAGGCGGAGCGATGGCTGACCGGACGAGTTGCGCCGGCGCCCGCTCGGTTGATCGCGTTGCGAAGCACCCTCGCCCGCGAGCTGGCCCACGACGAAACCGCCGAATTCGACACGGTCGGCGGCGGCGTGCTGGCCACGTTCTATCCTGACCACAGCGACGCGCGGCGCGCCGACCCCCTGGACCCAGTGGGCGAGGAGGGGTTGGACGCGGTCGCGCGCTTGCTCCGCGCGGATGCCGACCTGCGGGCGCTCCTCGTCTTTCACGACGACGCACCTCGCCGCGAAGGGCCACTGGCCCGTGACATTCGACGACTGCGCATGCAGGCGGAGGAGCGTGCAGCGACCCGCTGGTTGTTACAGCACGCTGTCGACGGTTTTCACTTCGACAGTCGCGTCCTACTGAACGAAGAGCCGGCCGCCTCGAACAGTACCCTGCTGGGGCGGCAAATGAACCGCAGGCTCGAGATCGCGCTCTCTTGGCGTTAAGCAGGTGGTCAAGGGGCGACCAACGCCAATCTGCGCCGTAAACCTCGAACAACCCCGACCCGTCCATCAGGTCGCGTAGGTATTTCGCCGGCGTCGAGAAGTACCAGGCGACGTGCGAGTGTGCGTCCCATCAGCCCGAGGGTGAAACTCCTTCACGCAACTTCGGCGGCTGACGGCTTATGGCTGACAGCTTTCGCTAACGGCTCCGGCTGACGGCTGACCGTTGAAGGCTGCGGCTGACGGCTGCGGCTGATGGCTGCCGGCTGCGGCTAACGGTTTCGGCTAACTGCTCGGCTAACGGCTTGGCTAACGGCTTGGCTAACGGCTTGGCTAACGGCTTG
>DATCXH010001189.1:0-4918 GCA_036565925.1 Vicinamibacterales bacterium | reverse complement strand
CAGATCGACGGGCAGCCGGTGACGAAGCCACGCGAGCTCACTGATGACTCCATGGAGGAACCCGACTCGATCGAAGTCGGCGCCATTCGTATGGTCGTGCATCGCAGCGGCGATCGGCGTTCGCTACGCGTGTGGGATCCGAATGGCGAGATGGCGCATAGTTTCCTCGGTTTCCGGTGGTTCGACATTCAAATGGACTATCGCGTCACGGGCCGCTTCATCGCCGACGCAATGCCGCGCGATCTGCAGGTGCTGAATACGTTCGGCGATATCGACACCTACAAAACCGAGGGCGTTGTGGAGTTCACGCTGCAAGGACGCACACTGCGTCTGCGGCCGTTCACGACACGGCCGAAGCGTTTCTACTTCGTCTTCAAGGATCAATCGAGCGGCGCGGAAACCTACGAGGCGGCACGGTTCCTCTACTCGGACTTGCGCGACGACGGGACGACCGTGCTTGACTTCAATCAGGCCTACAACCCGCCGTGCTCGTTCAATCCCTACACGACGTGCCCGATCCCGCTTCCCGAGAACCGGCTCCCGGTCAAGGTGCTCGCCGGCGAACGCGCTTACCCGATTCACATCGCGCTGCCCAAGTCATAAGTCAGGTTCGTTACTCAATGTTGACCTCAGCCGTCAGCGAATGAGTAACCGACGCCACAGGTCGCGGTTTACAACAACGGTCATGTAGCTGGTATTGGCCAATTTACGTGGAATGGACCGTGCACAGGGGCGCTCGGCCTCCGCTCGGTCGAAGACTGCCCTGAGACCGGCTGCTGAGCGCCATGGGCGACATGAGCGAGATTCACCGGCCGGCACAAGACAGCGCGCGTCACGAAACGTTTGCCCCGCACGACTCGTTCAGTGCGCGCCCGCGCATCCTCCTCGTTGACGATCAGCCATCGCGGCTGCTGACCTACCAATCGATCCTGTCAGGCCTCGGCGTGGAATGCGTGTGGGCATTCTCGGGGACGGAAGCACTCGGACGCCTGCTGAAGGACGACTTCGCCGTCATCCTCCTCGACGTCAACATGCCAGGCATGGACGGCTTCGAGGTGGCGCGCATGGTCCGCGAGCATCCCCGGCTCGAGCGGACGCCGATTATCTTCGTCACCGCTATCAACCTTACCGAGCTCGATCAGCTGCGCGGCTACGAGGTGGGTGGCATCGACTACATGGCCGTACCTGTGGTCCCCGAGATTCTCCGCAGCAAGGTGGCGGTGCTCGTCGAACTCCATCGGCGCCGCAGTGAGCTCCAGCACCTGAATCACGCGCTCGCCAAGGCGCGCGCGGAGCGCGATGCCGAGCACGCGAAGGTTGTGGCGAAAAAGGACTCACAGCTGCGTGCCCTCTTCGAGCACCCGACGGAATTGACGCTCGTGCTGCGCGCAGAACGAGATGCCGACGGCGAGATCGCTGACTGGGCGTACGTCGAGGCCAACGCCAACGCGCTCGCTCTCCTGGGGAAGACCAGAGAGCAGTTGATCGGGCGCCGGCTTCGCGACGTGCTCCCAGTCGATCGAGCCGATAGCGTCATCGTGCGGTGCAATCGAGTTCTGCTGACGCGATCGACCGAGCAGTATGAAAGCCGATTCGGCGACCGGGACTTCCTCGCCACGGTGTTCTCGATCGGTGATGATTCGGTGATCAGCTCCGCCGTGGACATCACTGAACGCAAGCGTGCGGAGGCGAGTCTACGCGACAGCGAGCGCCGCTATCGAGCCCTCGTCGAGGACGCGCCGGTCGCAGTGGCTCACAACACGATGGATGGGCGATTCGAGTACGCCAACCAGGCCTTTTGCGATTTGGTTGGATACACTCACGACGAGCTGCGCGCACGAACCTGGCAGGAAATTACGCATCCGAGCGACCTCGACCGAGACCTCGCGCTCGGCCAGCGCGTGCTCACCAATCAGCAGCCAAACTACACCTTAGAGAAACGCTACATCCGCAAAGACGGCAGCGTTGTCTGGGTCGAGCTATTCGGCAATTTCGTGCTCGACGATCGGGGCCTACCCATCCAGGGCGTCGCGGTGGCGATCGATATCAGCGCGCGCAAACAGTCTGACCAGGCGCTTCGTGCGAGCGAGGAGCGGTTCCGCGATCTGGCCAACCACATCGATCAGTTCGCGTGGACCTGCGACCGGCTTGGTCAGGCCACTTGGTACAACGACCGCTGGTATCAGTACACCGGCACGACATTCGAACACACGCGCAATGAAGGCTGGAAGCCGTTGCACCATCCGGATCATCTGGCGCGTGTGATGGCCGGCATCGAGCGCGCGATCGCGGCCGGAGAGCCGTGGGAGGACACGTTCCCGCTGCGTGGCAAGGACGGTCAGTATCGCTGGTTCCTGTCCCGGGCGGTTCCGATTCGAGACGAAAACGGCCAGGTTGTCCGCTGGTTTGGAACCAACACCGATGTCACGGCGCAGCGCGAACTGCAGGAAGCCCTTCAGGAGACCGACCGCCGCAAGGACGAATTCCTGGCGATGCTGGCCCACGAGCTGCGCAATCCAGTCGCGCCCATCGCTAATGTGGCCGAAGTGCTGTCACGCGTGCTGGCCGACGACGAAGAGAAGAGGACGCTCGCTGATATCATCCGCCGGCAGGCCGTGCACCTGTCGCGGCTGCTCGACGATCTGCTCGACGTCGCCCGCGTCACGCAGGGCCACATCGAGCTGCGCCGGGCGGTGATGCCGCTGGCCGTCTGCATTCAGCAGGCGGTGGAGACGGCACAGCCGCTCATTCGCGAGCGTCAGCATCGGCTCACGGTCAGCGAGACGTTCCAGCCGCTGCACGTCAACGCGGACCGGGTTCGCCTCTCGCAAGCCATCGCCAACGTGATCATCAATGCCGCCAAGTACACGCAGTCAGGTGGTGACATCCGTATACGGACATTCATCGATGGTTGTCACGCGGCAGTCGAGATCTCAGACACCGGTGTCGGTATCGCGCCGGAGTTCCTGTCGAAGGTGTTCGATCTCTTCGCGCAAAGCGACCGCACGCTGGATCGTTCACAGGGCGGGCTTGGCATCGGCCTCGCCGTCAGCAAGAAGCTCATCGAGATGCACGGCGGCACCGTGATGGCGAGCAGCGCAGGCGCTGACCAGGGAGCGACGTTCACGATTCGGCTGCCGCTCGAGGATACGGCACCCGATGCGAGCGCAACGCCGCAGTCATCATCCGCGCCGCCCCGGCGCGTGCTGATCGTGGACGACAACGAGGATTCCGCCGACTCGCTCGCGCTACTGCTCGAGCTCGAAGGGCACGTCGTGCGTGCCGTCTATTCGGCGATGGATGCGCTCGAACAAGTCAGCGTCTTCGCTCCTGAGATCGTGCTGCTCGACATCGGCTTGCCCGGGATGAACGGCTACGACGTCGCGCAGCGAATCAACGCGTTGCCGAATCCCCCGCGGCTCGTCGCTGTCAGCGGCTACGCCCAGCGCGAGGACAAAGAGCAATCGGCAGCGGCCGGATTCAGTGCGCATCTGGTCAAGCCCGTAGACATCGCCGCACTCAAGCGCGTGCTCATGGCCTGACGTGCGCTCCTTTCACGAGCGCCGCCATCGTTGACGCGGACTCCGAACCCTCGCGCAAGAGACCATCAACGACCCCGGCGCGATCGCCTTCCGAGCGGTTCTGACTAAGCTTCCACTTGCCGATCAGGCGTGCGATCGGCATCTCAATCCCGACAATCGCTTTGACCATCTTCTCGATGTAGTCAGCCGGCGCGTCGCTCACCGCCCAGGGTGCTTCGCGCCTCGCTTCGTGACGACTCGTCAGCGCGTCGACATGCGCGCGCAACCAGCCGGCATCCTCGATGACACGTACGCTGCCATGCGCGTGCACGACGATGTAGTTCCACGTCGGTACGACAGCGCCGGTCTCGTGTTTCGAGGGATACCACGACGGCGTGATGAAGCTGTCGGGCCCCGGGAACATGACAAGTGCCTCTGGCCGTTGCTGACATTCACGCCAGATTGGATTCGCCCGCGCGACGTGACACCGCAGCGTGCCGTACGGCGACGGCTCAGCGTCGAACACGAACGGCAGGTGATTGCCGTCGAGTCCCTGACTGGTCATGGTCACGAGCACTCCGAACGAGTGCGCGTGCATGAACTGCTGCAGCGTGTGCGAGTCTGGCGGCTCGAAGGATTTCGGGAGATACATGGCTACAGAAGAGTCTACGCCGGGCACAGAAGGTGCAGTCATCAGCCGTGTATGCCGAGCACACCCATTCCCGAACTGGAACCGAAGCGAAAGCCCGAGCCCGAGCTGAAACATCCCAAGAAACCCGAGCCCGAGATCAAGCAGCCGATGACGCCCGCCAAGCCCGACATTGGCGACGATCAGGGGGACAGCGGTCCCGATCGCGAGAATCCGATCACCGAGCAGAGCAAGCGTCGAGGGCCGGTCGAGCCTGAGGACGGCCGTCCGGCTTCTGTGGATCCCGAGGACGGCCATATCGGCGCGACCGAATCGCAGGTGTCAGATACCTCCGCGCCGTCGGGTGACACGTTCAAGGACGAACCCCGTCAGGGCTAATCTGGTCCTCGGTCCTTTCGTGCTTGGTCCTTGGTCCGTCCGGACGAAGAACGAAGGACCCAGGACGGACTAAGGACGAAGAACGGAGGGCCAAGGACTACTTACTGCCGGCCTCTTTCTCTGCGGCGCGCGCCGCGCTCAGGATTCCGCGGAGTCCCTCGTTCCCTTCGTGGCACGCGTACTCGAAGACATGGCTGTCGTCCTTTGTCAGACGCATCCCGAATGTCCAGGGTCGTACCCACGTGGTCTTATCGTCAAAGGTGATCGACCATTCAATGGTCTTATTCGAGGTGGGACGGAACCGCTCGGTGATCTTCAGCTTGTCCGAGGCGCCGCCGTAGGCCGACTTCTCGAGAATGTTGGTCGTTTC
>DATCXH010000037.1:0-6531 GCA_036565925.1 Vicinamibacterales bacterium | reverse complement strand
CGGCCACCGTCCCTGTGCTACGCTCACGGCCGCAGGAGGCCTCATGATCGGTCGTCTTCATAAACTGCTGTGGGTTGTACCCGTCCTCGCGATTTCGACCGCTGCTGCGGCGCAGGTTCGGATCGTGCAGACGAACTCGGCGGGTGACAACATTCACCTGATCGACCCCTCATCTCAGAAGATCGTTGGTGAGATCAAGGGCGTCCCGATTAATCACGGCGCGGCCGCGGACCCGGACGGCCGGCGCTTCTACATCAGCAGCGAGGCCGAGCAGACGCTGCACGTCGTTGACGGCAAGACGCTGCAGACGACGAAGAAGATTCCGCTGACCGGGCGTCCGAACAACATCTCGATCGCGAAGGATGGCAGCCGCGTCTACGTGGGCATCGTCTCGGCGCCGGGTGCGGTCGACGTGATCGACACCAAGACGCTCGAACGCGTGAAGAGCATTCCCACGAAGGGCGGGATTCACAACACCTACGTGACACCCGACGGGAAGTACGTGATCGCCGGATCGATTGCCGGCCGCCTGATGACGGTCATCGATCAAAAGACCGACGAACCGGTGTGGACGCTGTTCGAGCAGGGTGTGCGCCCGATGGCGTTCGAGGTCAATCCCGACGGATCGACCAAGCGGATTTTCGTGCAGTTGTCGGAGTTCCACGGCTTCGCGATCGTGGACTTCGCGCAGCGGAAGGAAGTTGGCCGCGTCACGCTGCCGGATGATATTCCAGCGGAGAAGGTCGACAAGGGGCCGTTCAACGGCTCGCCGTCGCACGGCCTTGGCGTCGCACCCGATGGGAAGACCTTGTGGGTGACCAGCCGTCCGAACGCGCGCGTCTACACCTATTCGCTGCCGGACGTGAAGCTGCTGCCGAATCCCGTCGATCTCGGTGGACGTCCCGACTGGGTCACCTTCACGCCCGATAGCAAATTGATTTACATCACCACCGAGAACACCGACATCGTCCATGCGATCGATGTCGCGTCGCGCAAGGAAGTGGCACAGATCAAGGTGGGGAAGTCGCCGAAGCGCAACATCACGGTGGTGATGCGGTAAGAGGCCTGTCCCGCCGTGCGGCTCTACTTTCCCAGATGCTGGGCGAGATAGTCGGCCAGCGTCTCGATCTCGGGCTTCTTGAGATCGGCGCCGTACTCGACCATCGTGATGACGATGTCGCGCCATTGCGCGCGGTTGTAGTAACCGCGAAACTTCGTCACCTCGCTGAGCTCGTGGCACGAGGTGCAGCGGGATTCCAGGATCTTTTTTCCTTCTCCGTCAGGCAGGTCGTCGTTCGAAGTGGATGACTGAGTCGCCGCGGGGGCCGTCAACAGGCCCGCGACGAACAAGACCGCCGCCGCACGCAGAAGGAATTTCACGCGGTCTATTTTACAAACGCGCTCGGATCTCCCACAGATCCGGGAATAGGTTCTGGCCCAAAGTGGTGCGAAGATATGCGGCTCCGGCTGACCCGCCGGTGCCCGGCTTCACGCCGATTGTTCGTTCGACCATCCTCACGTGACGATATCGCCATTCGGCGAAGCCTTCATCGAGATCGACAAGCCGCTCGCAGATGCCTTGCGTCTTCGCGTCTTTGCGATACGCATCCACGAGGATGTCCTGGATCTCGGCTGACGCCGTGACCGGCACAGTGACATCTCGCGAAAGGTGAGCGGCCGGCACCGGATAGCCCTCGCGCGCGAGGTAATGGAGAAACGCATCCCACACGGTCGGTTCACGATATCGTCGTTCGAGCGCCACACGCGCGCGACTGTCTGCGGCGAAACGAGCGATCGACGCTTCGTTTTTCGCGCCGAGGGCGAACTCGATTTGCCGAAACTGATCCGACTGAAATCCGCTCGCCGCTTCGAGGCGAGACCTGAACGACAGGAACTCCAGTGGGGTCATCGTCTCGAGGATATCGAGCTGCGCGACGAGTACCTTGAGGATCGTGAGGATGCGTTTGAGGGTGTGCTGTGCGCGATGCGGCTGGTCGCTCGTCAGAAGCGTCGCGACACGATCGAGCTCGTGCAGCATCTCCTTGAACCACAGTTCATAGACCTGATGGATGACGATGAAGAGCAGTTCGTCGTGTTCGGGTCCTTCGGCGCGCGGTTGCTGCAGCGAGAGGAGCTCCTCGAGCTGCAGATAATTGGCGTAGGTGACCGATGCGTGCGGTGTGGTCATGACTCCTCCGGCACATTCAATCCGACGGCGCGCATCAATGCGATGGCGTTGCTGCGCGTCACCGGGCCGGGCTTCAGGCGATAGTCGAATCGCAGCTCCTGGCCGTCGAACCAATCTTCGAAGTGAACGTTCACGGCGCGCGGCGTCAGCGCGCGGGCGATGCCAGCCAGCGCCAGGTCGTGCGTCGTGATCAGGCCGATAGCGCCGTGGTCGAGCAGGCTGCGCAGGACCCCCGACGAGCCGACCAGTCGATCGTGAGAGTTGGTGCCGTGAAAGAGCTCATCGAGCAGAAAGAGGAGTGGAGTCGGTCCGCGGGAGACGTCGGCAATCTCGCGAATGCGCGTGATCTCCGCGTAGAAACGTGAACGACCCTCCTGGAGCGAGTCCTGGATGCGCAGCGTGGCGCCGACGACGAGCGGGGACAACCGCAGCGATTCGGCACGCACCGGAGCGCCGGCGAGCGCCAGGACCGCGTTGATGCCAACCGTGCGCAGGAGCGTACTCTTGCCCGACATGTTCGAGCCGCTCACAACGAAGAGTTGATTCGGTGCCACGCACGCCACGTCGTTGCGTACCGATCGTGCGGCGGGGATCAGCGGATGGCCGAGACCGCGTCCGTCGAAAATGCCGATGCGGCCCGATGGCGATAGCTCGACGATGTCGGGGAACGGATCGTCGGGATGTTCGAATCGATAGGCGGAGAGCGACGAGAACGCTTCGAGCTCGCCGACCGCTTCGATCCACAGTCGCAGGTGTTGGCCGTGTGTCCGTCGCCACGCTTCAATCGACCACGCGACGTGAGTGCCCCACATGAAGGGCAGCGAGAAGATCAGGAAGAAGAGGTTGTGCTGCCAATCGTGCAATTCGACCAGCCGATGGAGTGCGCCAATGGCGCGCGACGCGGATCCGTCACCGCTCTCCAGCCGTCGTTGCAGCGTGACGAGACGCGGTGCGGTGAACGGCTGACGTTCGAGGCGTTCGAGCAGCTCGCCGAGGACATCGAGATCGCGCGCCGCTGTATCGGCGCCGTGCAGCACGCGCTCGACGCGTTTCTGTTGCGGCCACGCGAAACCGACCTGCAGGCCGAGCACGATCGCCATCGGCAGCGCGTTGTTCGTCGTCAGCCACACGATGAGCGTGGCGATGAACATCGCCGTAATGGCCCATGCGATGTATCGAACCCAGCGCGGCGAGAGGTGCGGCGGCGTCTGACCCCATTCGGCGAGCCAGTCGCTGCGCACCGCGGCCGGGTTCGATCCGACGACTGCCAGTGATTCCCGGAAATCGAGCGAGGGCGTCAGCTCGGCGGTTGCGTGTTGTCGTTCGGTGATCTCCGCGCGGTCGGCTGCAGTCTTCAGCCAAGCCGCGAGCACGTCTTCACCGGCTCGCGTTCGCGCGATTGAGAGCAGTTCGAACAACGAGCCGCGGCCGAAGAGGTCGAGGTCATTGGCGTAGAGATGCCGGTCGTCGGCGAATCGATCGCCGCTGGAGCCGCCGCCCATCCATCGGTCCTCGATGCGCGCGAGACCGCGTTCGTAGAAGGCCAACGCGCGCGCAGTCGCGTCGCGTGCGCGGATGACGCGGTCGTGGCTACGGATGAAGGCGACCAGCGCGACAACTGGAAGGATGAGCCAGAAGGCGGAGAGCGCTTGGAGCCACGCGAGAACGCCGACGAGCACGATCAGACCGAACGCTGCCAGTCGCGCCTGGCTGAAACGCAAGTCCGTCGCGTTGAGCGCGGCATGCGTCCCGCTACGCGCCTCGCGTCGCGCGCGGTATTCGTCGGCCGGGGAGCGAACCACCAAGTGATTATGGCGTGGGGTCTGACCCGGGGTCTGACCCCGGGTCAGACCCCGTTCTGATTGGGAGCAGACAGACATCGATGTGCTGAGGAACTTGAACGAAATCGTTAGCAAGTTATGTTACATTACAAATAATATATTGAAATGGAACAATCGTCGATCCGCGGGGCCACAGCGGCTGATATCGCCGATTCGATCGAGCGCCATGCCCGCTCGGCTGAGCACGACGAACAGCTCCCGACCATCCGCGAGCTCGCCGCGACCCTTCATGTGAGTCCGGTCACGGTGGCTGCCGCCTACCGCTTGCTCCATGCCCGCGGTCTGGCGGTCGGTCACGGCCGGCGCGGCACCCGTCTGCGCGCTCAGACAGCCCCGCAACTTCCCTTTGTCCGCTCCACGCGACCGGTCGACGGCGTCCTTGATCTCACGACCGGCAACCCTGACCCCGCACTCCTGCCATCGATCGACGCCGCGCTTCGCGGACTTCACGCCGACACGCACCTTTACGGCGACCCAGCGGAATTGCGATCGCTGATCGCATTCGCCACGGCGGAGTTCGAGGCCGACGGCATTCCCGCGGCAGCAGTGACGGTCACGAGCGGTGCCCTCGATGCGATCGAGCGCGTGCTCCGCGAGCACACCCGGGCGGGCGATCGCGTCGTCGTTGAAGACCCGACGCTGCCGGGTTTCCTCGATCTCATCGCCTCGCTCGGACTCACGCCGCAAGCCTGCGCGATCGACGACGAGGGACTGCTGCCGGACGCCTTCGATCGCGCCCTCTCGCCGCAGGCGAGAGGCGTCATCGTCACGCCTCGTGCGCAGAATCCCACCGGCGCGACGATGAGCGAGCGACGTGCGGCCGATCTCGCGCGCCTGCTCCGTCGCCGCTCGCGCGTGGTCTTGATTGAGATTGATCCCGTAGGACCGGTGTCGGGCGCACCGATGGTGACGCTGACCGATCCGCCGCCAGACCATTGGGTATCGATTAAGTCCACTTCGAAGTTCCTCGGACCCGACCTCCGCGTCGCCGTCGTCGCCGGCGATGCGACGACGATCGCGCGAGTCGAGCGGCGACAGGCACTCGGCGTGCGGTGGGTCAGTCATCTCCTTCAGCGACTGACGCTCACGTTGTGGTCGGATCCATCGAGCGGACGACGATTCGCGCGCGCAGCGGACGTGTATGCGCAGCGCCGTCAGGCGCTCATAGACGCGCTGGCCGGGCACGACATTACCGGCCACGCGCGTTCAGGACTCAACGTGTGGATTCCAGTGCGCGAGGAAACCGCCACCGTGCAGGCATTGGCCGAGTGTGGATGGGGCGTCGCGGCCGGCGAGCGCTTTCGTCTGAGAAGCGTGCCGGCGATTCGCGTCACCACATCGGTTCTGGTACCGGACGAAGCGCAGCGGTTTGCCGCAGATTTCGCGGCGGCTCTTCGCTCACGAGCAGCGGCACCTGCGTGAGTCGTGGCTCGATTGCGCCGTTGAGGAACTGGACGAGCGGCGCCACCGCTCTGAACACCTTGAGAAGCTCAGGATAAAAGCGGCGGCTGGTGGCGAGCGACACATCGTACTCGCACGAGCCGAGGAACTGCTTGAACTGAAGATAGTGAGAAGCCGGATGATCCTTCGCATAGCCAAGCGGAACGCGCGTCAAGCGATCGCCGGTCAGTTCGCCGACGGCTCGCGTGAATGCCGGCGCCGTCACCACTTTGTGCAGTCCGCGTGGGTGCGTTGCGGCGATTTGCGCGCGAATGTCGTGGAGGTCGGCGGTCGTCGGCATATACATGCCACCACCCATCCACACCCAGCCTGGCGCGATCTCGAAGTAGAGGCCGGCGCCTTCTCCCTTCGGCACGCCGCGCAGCGGGAAGCGCGCGGCGACGTGTGTTTTGTACGGACGCTTATCGCTGCTGAACCGCGTGTCACGGTAGATGCGGAACAGCGAGATCTTCGGCTCGGCGATCAGCTCCGGCGCAAACGATCGCAAGTCGCTCGAGAGCCGCTCGAGGAGCGACACCATCGGCGCGCGCACGTGCGTCTCGTACTCGTCCTTGCGCGGCTGGAACCACTCACGCCGGTTGTTGCGCTTGAGCGCGCGCAAAAAGGAAAGTGTCTTGGTCGTAAACGGCGAGGTCACGTTCCGGATCATACATTTCGCCGTTAAGATGGATTCCTGAATGGCAGAGCGCAAGTCTCGAAAGTCCGATCCCTCGCTCTTCGATCTTCCCGACGACGCATCGTCTCCATCACCGCCGACCGGTGGATCCTCGGACGCCGTTCCGCTGCACGAAGCGGCGCAGACCCGTTATCTGAACTACGCGCTGTCGGTGATCACCTCGCGTGCGCTCCCCGACGTGCGCGACGGGCTCAAGCCAGTGCAGCGCCGCATCCTGTACACGATGTGGCAGCAGAACTTGACCGCGGACGCCAAGCATCGCAAGTGCGCAAAGGTCGTCGGCGACGTGATGGGCAACTACCACCCGCACGGCGACGTCGCCCTCTACGAGACGCTGGTGCGCATGGCCCAGCCGTTCTCGCTGC